>JAFLUK010000040.1 GCA_022508865.1 Oscillospiraceae bacterium
ATTCTTAAGGAGGACAATTTTGTGAGTAATCAGATAAATTTAGGTGAAATTTACGTCTTAACAGGAGACCCGGAAGAACGATGTATCCGTATGAATTCTGATATAATTGATTTTCCTACTTTGGAAGAAATAGCACCATACGATATGCGTTATAACAGTGGAATGAATAATACTGAAAGTATATCCTTTGACGGAATTGAAGATGGCGTCCAAGCTACAATGAATATGAATGTGAGTAGCGCAGACCAAAACATGAACGCTTCAGATAATATGAATAATAGCAGCAGCGGTAATCAGACAGGAACTACTGATATAGCTTTTTCTGACGGTAATATGGAGGACAATGTTACTTTTACAAACGAGAACAGTCCTCAAAATACTGCATCCGGTTATATGGTGCCTATTTCTTCACCAATGAGAACCAGCCTCTCCATAGGTGAAAGTCCTGCAATACAGGAATTTAACCAGCCATACAGAGTAAATTCTCAAAGCATCCAATATCTCAACAGTTTTATGAGAACCCAGATTGGAAGAATGATTGAAGTTAATTTCCTGTTAGGTTCACAAAATATGATGAATCTGGAGGGAAGACTCCTTGCTGTTGGTGCAAACTTTATTCTCATTAACGAAAGAAATTCAAATAATGCAACAACAATTGACTTTTATAACATAAAATATATCAGATTCCGTTATTAAATGCAGGATAATAGCTCACTTATTATAGTGTTTGAAAGAAGGTATCCCTTTTTTGTAAGGGATACTTTTTCTTTTTCAAGATTAATATATCCGGCTTTTGATAAAAGCTTTGCCTTATTTATGAATTTTTCGGGGATATTCTGCAAATATTTGTCCTTATATTCCTTGAAAATTAAGCCTCTTTTTAACCTTAGGTTAAGCATTATAAATTCTTCTTTACTTCCACCAAGACCGTCATCTATTGTCTTATTGTCATAAAAATAACTAAAATTTCTGTCATAGTAAAATCTTTTACCCTTATAAAAGGAATGGGCAGAGGGACCGATACCAAGATACTCCTCGCATTGCCAGTATTTATTGTTATGTCTGCTTTCATAACATTTTTTTGCAAAATTTGAAATTTCATACTGACAGTAACCCAGTGACTCAAGATACTCGCAGACATATAAATACTGTTCTGCCTGTTCATCATCTGTCAGCAAATTAAGATTTTCCTTCATTTTATAAAACGGTGTGCTTTCCTCTATTTTCAGAATGTAGGCTGATATATGCTGAACACCTAAATCATTACAAAAGTCCATAGATTGCTTTAAAGTGCTTTTTGTTTGTTCAGGCGCACCAATTATCAAATCAAGAGAAATGTTGTTTATACCGCATTTTTGGGCTGTTCTGACGGTGTATTCAACATCCCTTTGCGTATGATTTCTGCCCAGAAGTTTCATTTCATCATCCACAGCTGACTGCATACCTACAGATAATCTGTTTAGTCCCATTTCTTTCAGAATAGAAAAATCTATAAGACCTCTGCTTGTAGGATTCATTTCCATTGTTATTTCGACATCTTCAGCTAAAGAAAAAGAATTATTTATAGTCTTTAATAGTTTAACAAGACGAGCAGTACCCAGAGTACTGGGAGTACCTCCGCCGAAATATACAGTGTCAACTATATAATCATTGTCAGCTAAATCTTTTGAGTAATACTCAAATTTCTTGTTTAGTTCCTGCACATACCTGTCCATTTCCTCATCATTAACTTTTACACTGTAAAAATCACAGTAGGGACATTTACTTTTGCAAAATGGTATATGGATATAAATTCCTATTTTTTTCATAATTGCCTCAAAAATATTGACTAAGTCTAATAATAATAGTAAAATATATTTTTGGAATTAAGTCAAGCATTTGGAGGAAAAATGAGCGATTTAGTTAATGAAATTAATAAAAGAAGAACATTTGCAATAATTTCCCATCCTGACGCAGGTAAGACCACACTTACAGAAAAACTCCTGTTATACGGAGGTGCAATTAATCTTGCCGGCTCTGTTAAGGGTAAAAAAACAGCAAAGCACGCTGTGTCTGACTGGATGGAAATTGAAAAGCAGAGGGGTATCTCTGTTACATCATCTGTTATGCAGTTCAAATATAAGGATTATTGTATCAATATTCTTGATACACCCGGACATCAGGATTTCTCTGAAGACACATACAGAACACTTATGGCAGCAGATTGTGCAGTTATGGTAATCGACGGCAGCAAGGGCGTTGAAAATCAAACAATCAAGCTGTTTAAAGTTTGTGTTATGCGTCATATCCCTATTATTACCTTCATCAATAAAATGGACAGAGATTCAAAAAGCCCTTATGATTTGCTTGAAGATATCGAAAATGTTCTTGGTATAAATACTTGTCCTGTAAATTGGCCCATCGGTTCCGGTAAGGAATTTAAGGGCGTTTACGACAGGAACAAGAAAAAGATTCTTGCCTTCACGGCAAACAACGGTCAAAAAGAGGTTGAAAAAGAAGAATTTGATATTGATGATCCTGCACTGGACAGCCACTTGGCGTATGGTCAAAAGGACATACTTCTTGAGGATGTTGAGCTTTTGGACGGAGCAGGTGATGAATTTGACCTTGAAGAAGTAAGAAGAGGAGAGCTCACACCTGTATTCTTTGGCTCTGCTCTTACAAACTTTGGTGTTGAGCCGTTTTTAGAGGAATTCTTAAATCTGACTACGCCTCCTCTTGCCAGAGAATCCGACGACGGCATTATTGAACCTACAAAAGATGAATTTTCTGCCTTTGTTTTTAAAATTCAAGCTAATATGAACAAAAATCATCGTGACAGAATTGCGTTTATGAGAATTTGTTCCGGTAAGTTTGATAAAAATATGGAAGTATTCCATATGCAGGGTAATAAAAAGATTAAGCTTTCTCAACCACAGCAGATTATGGCACAGGAAAGAGAAATTGTAGAAGAAGCCTACGCCGGAGATATAATTGGTGTATTTGACCCCGGTATATTCTCAATTGGTGATACAGTTTGCTCTCCATCTCATAAATTCTCCTTTAAGGGCATTCCTACCTTTGCTCCTGAACATTTTTGCCTTGTGAGACAAAAAGACACTATGAAACGCAAGCAGTTTATTAAGGGTACTAATCAGATAGCACAGGAGGGTGCAATTCAGATTTTCCAAGAGCTTGATGCAGGTATGGAGGAAGTAATTGTGGGTGTTGTTGGTGTTCTACAGTTTGATGTGCTGAAATACAGACTTAACAATGAATATAATGTTGATATTATAATGGAAAACCTGCCATTTCAGTTTATCAGATGGATTAAGAATGATAAAGATGTTGATATAAAAGCCCTTGACCTTGCTTCTGATACTAAGAGAATTCAGGATTTAAAAGGTAATCACCTCTTGCTTTTCACCTCATATTGGAGTATAGACTGGGCACTTGAACACAACAAAGGTCTTGAACTACAGGAATTCGGTAACGTTTAAGTATATATTAGATTTAGTGGACTTGCAAAAATGTCTTTACCTCTGAATAGAATGTAATAATACTATTCGGAGGTGTTTTTTTGTTAGAATTTTTAAGTTTTTTAGGACAGTATATTTTTACTTTTATTCTTCATATATGCGGAAACGGTACTTTTCCAAAACCACTTGATGAAGAAACCGAACGAAAATATCTTGTGAAAGCTAAAAATGGTGACATTAAGGCAAGAAATCTTTTGGTAGAGCATAATCTCAGATTGGTAGCACATATAATAAAAAAATATTATGCTGTTAATCAGGACCAAGATGATTTGGTGTCAATTGGTACAATTGGATTGATTAAGGCTATTAATACATTTGATTTGGAAAAAAATATTAAATTGAGCAGTTATGCTTCCCGCTGTATAGAAAATGAAATCCTAATGCATTTCAGGAATCAGAAAAAAACCTCTCAAAATATTTCTTTGGAAGATGCAATTGATACAGACAAAGATGGCAATGCATTAAGACTTATGGATTTACTTTCTGTTGACGATAATTTTGTAGATTTGCTTGATAATAAAATCAATCTGCAAAAAATCAACAGATATATTGCAGAAACACTGACAAAAAGAGAAAAAGCCATTATCTCTATGAGATATGGTCTGGATGGTAAAAAGCCTTTGACACAAAGAGAAGTGTCTGATATTATGAAAATTTCTCGTTCTTATGTATCACGAATCGAGAAAAAGGCATTGATAAAATTAAAAAACAGGTATGAAAAAACATAATTATATATTTAATTAATTTTAGGAAATCTAAAGATTTTGATTGTTAAACGGAGTAACGCTTCATGGAAATTTACACTTCTGAACAGATACATACAATGTCGGAAAAAGCCGAAAATAGCATAAAGAAGAAATTCAGAAAAGAAATATGGGGTAGATTTACTGCCGGAATTCTTGAATACAAGCTTGTAGAGCCAAACGACAAAATTGCCGTGTGTATCTCCGGCGGCAAAGATTCAATGCTTATGGCAAAGCTGTTTCAAGAATTAAAAAGACACGATAAATTCCCCTTTGAGCTTGTGTTTCTTGTTATGGATCCGGGATACAATAAGGAGAACAGAGAGCTTATTGAGCTTAATGCCAAAATTCTCAATGTTCCCATTACTGTATTTGAAACAAATATATTCGAGTCTGTTTTTAATGTTGAAAAATACCCATGCTATCTCTGTGCAAGAATGAGGAGGGGCTACCTCTATAAGAAAGCAAAGGAACTTGGATGCAACAAAATTGCACTTGGTCATCACTATGACGATGTTATAGAAACAATTCTTATGGGAATGCTCTATGGCGGACAAATACAAACAATGATGCCGAAACTCCACAGTACTAATTATGAAGGTATGGAGCTGATAAGACCAATGTATCTTATCAGAGAAAGTGCAATAAAGCATTGGAGAGATTACAATAATCTTAAATTCCTGCAGTGCGCCTGCAAGCTGACTGAAGACAGTATGAAGTGTGATAAGGAATTCAATATTTCTAAAAGACAAGAAATTAAGGAGCTTATTGCAAGGCTTAAAATGATTAATCCTCAAATAGAGAATAACATCTTTCATAGTGTAGAAAATGTTAATCTTGACACCATAATATCTTATAAGCAAAATTCAGAAAGATATCATTTTCTTGATAATTATGAAAAGCCGTAAGTTTTTTAATAATATTTATAACCAGCAGTAATTTTAAAAGCTATCCAATTTATGTGGATAGCTTTTTTATACTCAAAAACAGAAAAGATTATTTATTATAAAACAAAGGAGCAGTCCTGTAACTGTAGGCAAAATTATAGAAAACAGTGTCCATTTTATGCTTTTAGTTTCTTTATATATTGTAAGACAGGTAGTGGAGCAAGGAAAATGCATTAGTACTATAATAATCATTGATATAGCAGTTGTCAGTGTCCAACCGTTGTTTATAAGCAGTGCTCCCAGCTCATTTATGCTGCTGTAGTCCACAAGCACAGTACTTCCGCTGTAAGCCATCAGAATGATTGGAATTACAATTTCATTTGCAGGAAAGCCTAATATTAAGCCTATCATTATTTCTCCGTCAAGTCCAAACAGCTTTGCAAATGGATCCAAAAATTCTACAATATAAGAAAGTATTGTTGAGTTGCCTATATTTATGTTTGCACACAGCCATATAATTACTCCTGCAGGAACGGCAATTATAAGTGCTCTCAATAATACAAATACAGCTCTGTTTTTAATTGACTCATAAATTGTTTTTAGTATTTTAGGTTTTCTGTATTTGGGCATTTCCATAACAAAATCTTTTGTATTATTTTTCAGCACAGTAACTGACAACAGGCGGGAAATAAGCATTGATACCATTATACTTAACAAAATAAACCCTGTTAAAATTAATGCGGAAATCAGAGATTTAAGCACAGAGTTAAATACAGAGGTCATAAATATTGTAATCATAGCAATAAGTGTTGGAAATCTGCCATTGCAGGGTACAAAGTTATTGGTAACAATAGCATTAATTCTTTGGTTTTCATTGCTGATTATTCTGCATCCTGTTACTCCGCAAGCATTACAGCCAAATCCCATACACATAGTAAGAGCCTGTTTACCACTGCAATTTGCCTTTTTGAAAACATTGTCAAGATTAAAGGCTACACGTGGCAGATATCCAAAATTTTCAAGCAAAGCAAAGATAGGGAAGAAGATAGCCATTGGAGGAAGCATTACAGAAATTACCCATGTAACTGTTCTGTAAATTCCCTGTGTAATCAATGATGTAAGCCAGACAGGAGCATAAATATATTCTAAAAAGGATGTTAAGTATTCACCAAAAGAAGCGAACATTTTACTCAATAATTCACTTGGATAATTTGCACCTATTATTGTGATGTACAATATTAGCGCAAGAAAAACGCACATCAGCGGAATACCTGTTACTTTTGATGTAAAGAGCTTATCAAGTTTTATTTGAGCGGAGTTTTTATTTTCGTAAATTACTTCTTCTAAAAATTCGTTTTTCTTTATTTTGGTATTTGGAATTATAGGTATATTTATTGAAGTTGAGTACTGAATTGCATTTTCTATATTTTTTATCCCATTTTTTTCTGTTGCTTCCGTTGTTATTACAGGTACTGACAGCAGGCGTTTCATTTTTTCAATATCAATTTTTATTCCTGACTTCAGAGCACTTTTATATTGATTAATACATATAATTACATTGTTTGTAATAGACAATGTTTCTTCAATTAGTGTAAGGCTTTTGCAAATACAATTGGCATCTGCAATTACAATTACAAGTCCGTCTTTATTATTAAGTAAAAATTCTTTGCTGCATTGTTCTTCTGCATTTGCGGCCTTTAAGGAATAAATACCGGGTAAATCCACAATTTTTATTGCCTTATCCTTTCGAAACAGACCCACGGCACTGTCGACAGTTTTACCCGACCAATTTCCTGTGTGTTGTTTTTGTCCGGTTAGGTTATTAAATATTGAGCTTTTTCCTACATTTGGATTTCCTAAAAGAATAATGGTTTTTTTACTCATCGTTTCGCACCCTTATTTTCTCGGCTGTTTCGTTTCGTATAGCAAAAATACCATAGTAGGTTTTGTATGCGCAGATGTTTTTACCCATACTCCTATATAAAGGAATAATCGGTGCTCCCTCAAATATACCAAAATTTTCGTAAAAGTTTCTGTTTCCCTTAATTTTCTTTATGATATAATCTTTATTAAGTTCAGCTTTATTCAGCTTGATTATATGTGACATATATATCACCTTTAAAACATAGTCACTATAAATTATGGAATAAAAGTGAAATTGTTACTATATTGTAAGTTCAAATTTTTTAAATCTATGTTATAATAATTATACAAAATATTATTCCTAAATTGATTTTTCTCTGCATATATAAGGTATATGAGGAGGACAATTTATGAGTAAAAAAACGATTATTATACTTTTATCATTATCCGTTATAATTACTGCCTTTTTCGTTTTTGTAAATTACAGTGACGATTTAGAAGTGTCCCAAAACAAGTACAACAATGATGATATAATAGTACTCATAGATCCGGGACACGGAGGCGAAGACGGGGGAGCAGTAAGCTCCGGAGGAGTAATAGAAAGTAATGTAAATCTTTCTTTTTCTCTGAAACTGAAAACAATTATGAACCTGAACGGATTTAAAACTGTACTTACAAGAATTGACGATAGTGACCTTGGTGATAAATCACTTGAAACAATTGCGCAGAGAAAAAAGTCAGATATGTATAAACGTTTGGAGTTATATAATTCTGATATTCACAACGTGGCAATCAGCATTCATCAAAATATTTTTCCTGCCGATGCTTGCAGAGGAACTCAAGTTTTTTATTCAACCATGGTAGATTCATCGAAGGATTTGGCAGACAACATAACAAATGTGATTGTCAGTACTCTTCAAAATGATAACCAAAGAATCAGTAAACCTACAAACGGCAGCATCTTTCTTCTGGACAATGCAAAGGTACCTGCTGTTATTGTGGAATGCGGATTTCTTTCTAACAAAGATGAAGTTAATTTATTGTGCGACAAGGAATATCAGAAAAAATTTTCATACTGTGTCTATTTAGGCTTTTTAAATACAGGGTTTAATTAGGTAGCAGGGCTTACTTAAATAATATAAAGGAATGTTATTATGGCAAAAATTAAAAGTGTTTATATTTGTTCAGAATGTGGTTACGAATCTCCAAAATGGTATGGAAAATGTCCCTCCTGCGGAGAATGGAACACAATGAATGAAGAAATTGTTGACAAAAGTGCAGTATCTGTACAAAAAGTCAGCAAAATATCAACATATTCAAAGCCTATTACCATCAAAGATATTGATACTAATGATGAAGAACGATATAAAACAGGCTCATCAGAACTTGACAGGGTACTTGGCGGCGGTATAGTTAAAGGTAGCCTTGTTCTTCTTGGAGGAGACCCCGGAATCGGTAAATCTACTATTTTGCTACAAATCTGTGAACAGCTTGGAAACACCTTAAAAATCCTTTATGTGTCAGGTGAAGAATCAAAAAGACAATTAAAACTTCGAGCACAAAGATTGTCTGTTAATAATGAAAATATTTTTATAATGACAGAAACCGATATTGAAGTTGTAGCTGAACAAATCAAAAGTGAGAAGCCTGATATTGTTATGATTGATTCAATTCAGACTATGAATTTAACATCGTTAAGTTCATCACCGGGCTCTGTTACACAGGTAAGAGAATGTACCAATTTATTAATGCATACAGCAAAGGGACTTGATATACCTATACTTGTTGTTGGTCATGTCAACAAAGAAGGCTCTATTGCAGGACCAAAGGTATTGGAGCATATTGTTGACGCTGTTCTGTATTTTGAGGGCGATAAGCAAATGTCATACAGAATATTAAGAGCAGTAAAAAACCGATATGGCTCTACAAATGAAATTGGGGTTTTTCAAATGACTGACAAAGGATTGTCAGAGGTGGAAAATCCCTCTATGATGTTGCTTTCGGGCAGACCTCATAATGTTTCAGGAAGCTGTGTTGCTTGTACAATGGAAGGCACAAGACCTATTTTGGCGGAAATTCAGGCGCTTGTAACAGCTTCCGGATATGGTAATCCAAGAAGAATGGCTACAGGCTACGACTATAACAGACTTGCTCTTATTATTGCAGTACTGGAAAAAAGGGCAGGATACTATTTTTCAAACAGCGACACTTATATTAACATTGTGGGCGGTCTGCGACTTGATGAGCCTGCTGTTGATTTGTCTGTGGCTATGTCGCTAATTAGCAGTTTAAAGGATGTGCCTATTCCTGAAAATTCTTTAGCCTTTGGAGAAATCGGCTTGGGTGGGGAAATTCGCTCTGTAGCTAACACACAGGCAAGAATTAACGAAGCAGCGAGAATGGGCTTTACAAAAATAATTTTACCATATCATAATTTAAAAAATGTGTCCTCTGATACGGCAACACTTTATGGTGTTCGCAATATCAGAGAAGCATTTGAGGCAATGTTAGATGAGTAATTTTTTGCCAAATTTACCTTTTGAAGATGTAAAAGTAGTTGCAATGTCAACTATTAATAAAGAATTGTGCAAAAGGGTAGGGGAGCTTGGAATCGAAATAATACCAAGCGAAACACCGGACAAACTGCATTCTTTTGAAAAAAATCATATTGATATGCAAATGCTCCACTATGATAAAGATACTGTTTTTGTACTGAATGAATGTAATAGTCTTAAAATAAATTTAAAGCGATATTTTAATGATATTATTACAGTTAATAGTAAAATTGAAAGAAACTATCCAAATAATGTATTATTAAACGCAGTGTCTGTTAATAACAAGATTATATGTAATTATGATACAATTGATAGTGCAGTTCAAAAGAAGATAGAAGAAAATCGAACATTTGTTTATAGGGTAAAGCAGGGCTACACGAAATGCTCAACCTGCATTGTAACAGAGAATAGCATTATCACATCTGACAAATCAATTTATAAAGCAATAAAAAATGATTTTGATGTAATGCTGATTAAACCAGGCTATATAGATTTGCCGGGAACTAACTATGGATTTATTGGCGGCTGCAGTTTCAAAATGAATAAATCAATTTTGGCTTTTACAGGAGAAATAAAAAATCATCCTGACTACAATTGTATTAAGGATTTTTGCAGAAACCATAATGTTTATACAGAAAGCCTTTTGAATAGAAATCTTTTAGATATAGGAAGCATCATTCCGATTGCATAGGATTTGATATAAAGCACTTAATAAGCAAAGAATAGGAATAAAATTTATATATTAAGGGTAATTATTCCGGAAATCCTCCCCTAAATTATACAAAATATTCATTTTGTATAATTATTTGTATTTTTTAATATCCCTATTCCCATTTATAAAGAGGTGAAAAAATGGCTGTTAATTTCAGAGATGAAGCACCAAATGTTGTTAAGGATTTTCTTTTTTATATGCAGACAATAAAATCCAAGTCGCAAAAAACAGTAAATGAGTATTATCTTGATTTAAGAATGTTTTTCAGATTTATGAAAGTTCTCCGAGGAATTTCTAACGCAAATGATTTTGACAAAATTAAAATTGATGATATTGATATAGATTTTATTAAGGAAATTACTCTTACTGATATTTATGAATTTATGAATTTTCTTATCAGTGACCGTGGGTTGCAAGCTGCCGCTCGTTCAAGAAAAGCTTCTTCCCTACACACTTTTTTTAATTATTTAACTGTTAAAAAACATTTGCTTGATGTTGATCCGAGCAAAGAGCTTGAAATGCCGAAATTGAGGAAATCCTTGCCAAAATATCTTACTTTGGAACAGAGCCTTGAACTTTTAAATGCTGTTGAAGGCAAAAATAAAGAACGTGATTACTGCATAATAACACTTTTTCTGAATTGCGGATTACGTCTTTCTGAACTTGTGGGTCTGAATGTTACAGATATCAGGAACAACAACACTGCAAGAGTACTTGGTAAAGGCAATAAGGAACGTATAATTTATCTTAATGATGCATGTATGGAGGCTGTTAACAGCTACAAAGCGGTTAGACCAATGGATAATGTTAAAGATAAAAAAGCACTATTCCTCTCCTC
>JAFLUK010000041.1 GCA_022508865.1 Oscillospiraceae bacterium
TACTTTATATTTATATTGAAAGAGATTTAAAAGAGGGCACTCTTGATGAACTTCACGCACAGGAGCTTATTGACGACCTTGTAATTAAACTCCGACTTATAAGACACCTCCGAACTCCTGAATATAATGAGCTGTTTGCAGGCGACCCTGTGTGGGTAACCTGTTCAGAGGGCGGTATGACAAACGACGGAAAAACTCTTGTAACAAAGAACTGCTTCCGTATGCTGAATACACTCTACAACCTTGGACCATCAGCAGAGCCAAATCTTACAGTGCTTTGGTCACAGGATTTGCCAAGGGGCTTTAAGGAGTTTTGTGCAAGAATTTCAATCGACACAGACTCAATTCAATATGAAAACGATGACGTAATGCGTAAGCAGTATGGCGATGACTATGCAATAGCCTGCTGTGTATCTGCAATGCGTGTTGGTAAGCAAATGCAGTTCTTCGGAGCAAGATGTAATATTGCCAAGGTTCTTCTTATGGCGCTTAACGGCGGTAAGGAAGAAAACAACGGAATTCAGATTGCTCCCGAGGGAAGAATCTATGAGGATAATAAACCTCTTGTTTATGAAGAGGTTATTGTTGACTTTAAGAAATATGCCGGCTGGATTGCAAGATTGTATGTAAATACAATGAATATTATCCACTTTATGCACGATAAGTATGCTTATGAAAGACTGACAATGGCTTTCCACGATACAGAGCTTGGCAGACTTATGGCATTTGGTATTTCAGGTCTTTCAGTTCTTGTGGATTCCCTCAGCGCTATCAAATACGCAAAGGTTACACCAATCAAAAATGAGGACGGAATTATCGTTGATTTTAAAACAGAGGGTGATTTCCCCAAGTACGGCAACGATGATGACCGTGTTGACAACATTGCAAAGTGGGTAACAGAGTACTTCTACAGTGAACTGTGCAAGACAAAGGCTTATCGTAATGCACGTCACACATTGTCTGTCCTTACAATTACTTCAAATGTTATGTATGGTAAAAAGACAGGCAACACACCTGACGGCAGACGTGCAGGAGAGCCATTTGCACCGGGTGCAAACCCAATGCACGGCAGAGATGCCGAGGGCGCTCTGGCTTCACTTAACTCTGTTGCAAAACTTAACTATGCTTGCTGTCAGGACGGTATTTCAAATACATTCTCTATTACACCATCAGCGCTTGGCACAGATGATGATGACAGAACTAAAAAGCTTGTGGGTGTTCTTGATGGTTACTTTGTTCAGGACGCACATCACCTGAATGTAAACGTATTTAATAGACAAAAGCTGATTGATGCAATGAATGACCCCACACTTTATCCGACACTTACAATCCGTGTTTCAGGATATGCAGTTAACTTTAACAAGCTGACAAGGGATAAGCAGGAAGAGGTTATTTCAAGAACCTTCCACGAAAAAATGTAATTATGAGGGTCCATTCTTTTGAATCTCTGGCGGCTGTTGACGGTGACGGATTAAGATATGCAGTGTTTCTATGCGGTTGTCCCTTGAGATGTGTCTATTGCCATAATCCCGATACCTGGCAGGCGCAGGGAACAGACTACACAACGGAAGAATTATTAAAAAAAATCAAAAGATACAAGCCCTATATGACAGCAGGCGGCGGTGGCGTTACCTTCAGCGGCGGAGAACCCCTTTTACAGGCAAGTTCGATTAACGAAATTGCTCCCTATCTTTCGGATGAGGGTATTAACTATGCGTTGGATACCTCGGGGGTTGTTCCTCTTACTGATGAAGTGAAAAAGGCAATTGACAACGCAGACCTTGTAATCTGTGATTTAAAGTTTCCTGATAAAGACAGCTTCAAAAGGTATGCAAAGGGGGATTTTAACGCTGTTTTAAGCACTCTTGACTATCTTAACAAAACAGGAAAACGCACTTGGATAAGAACTGTTGTTGTTCCCAATATCAACGACAGCAAAGAGAGCATCGAAAAGTACGTGAATATTATTAAGGGTATGAAAAATATTGAAAGATATCAACTGCTTGGATTTCACACAATGGGATTTTTTAAGTATGATAATCTGGAATATGAAAACACTTTAAAAGATACACCACCAATGGATAATGATAAACTTGCAGAATTGCAAAGTTATGCAGAAAGTCTTTTATAAACTCAAAAGCAGATGTTGAATTTTATGTCAACATCTGCTTTTTGTCTTAATATATTAATATTTTCTATTGTTTATTCTTCAAACAACGGTGTGCTGAAATATCTTTCTGCCGTATCGGGAAGTAAGGTAACAACAGTTTTACCCTTGCCCAGTTTTTTTGCAAGGTTAATTGCAGCTGCAACATTTGTACCGCTGGAAATACCGCACATAATACCTTCTTTTTTGGCTAAATCCTTTGCGGTATTAATAGCCACATCATCTGTGATAATACAAATATCATCATAAATCTCTTTGTTCAGGATTTTTGGAACAAGTCCGTCGCCGATTCCCATTTGCAAATGAGTGCCAACAGTACCGCCTGCAAGTATAGCAGCATTTTCGGGCTCAACAGCCCAAATCTCAATATTGGGGTTTTGTGCCTTTAGCACCTCGCCAATACCTGTAATTGTACCGCCTGTGCCAATTCCAGAACAAAATCCGTCAATAGGACCTGCTACCTGTTCAAGAATTTCCAAACCTGTGTGGTGTCTGTGTACCATAGGATTAGCAGGATTTTCAAACTGCTGGGGAATAAAAACATTTTTGTTTTCTGCAGCCATTTTGTTTGCAGTTTCTACGCATTTTTCAATACATTCACCAATGTTGCCGTCGTCGTGAATTACAACCACCTTTGCGCCGTAGTGACGTACCAGCTTTCTTCGTTCTTCACTTACGGAGTCGGGCATAATAATAATTGTTTCATATCCCTTTACTGCGCCGATAAGAGCAAGACCAATACCCTGATTGCCGCTTGTAGGCTCAACAATAACGGTGTCTTTGTTTATCAGTCCCTTTTTTTCTGCGTCATCAATCATATTAAGGGCTGTTCTTGTTTTGATAGAGCCTCCAACATTCAGCCCTTCAAATTTTACTAATATCTGCGCCATATTCTCATCAACCATATGATTAAGGCGTATCATGGGAGTATGACCAACTGCTTCAAGTATATTGTTATAAATCATATTTTTCTTTTACCTCTTTATAAATTATCTCATATTATAATACAATGCATATTCAAAAATTGCAACTGTATTGCCGATGTATAATTAAATTATGTTGCGCATTTGCACTTTTGTTCATGTGCATTTTCAAAGCTTGCAAAAATAAATGCAACTATTACTACAGGTATGCATAACAGACTACCGTATATAGAGCAAAATTTACAGGCAAAAAAGCCAAAGATTACACCAATGTGGTACCACAAAAGTGAATTGCCAAAGAACATTGATTTATCCTTTTGCTGACTTTTTTTGTCGATTATGTATTCACTCAACGCCGTTACACACTGCCTTATATTATTTGTAGAAAAAATTGTGGAGCTGTTGTATTCTCCTAAACCGTGAAAAACACTCCACTGTGTAGACATCATGAAGAAAATCGGCAGAATACCAATGATAGGGTTTATGCTTACAGGGAAGAGAGAAAGTGCCATAAGTCCTGCGGCATCAACGGCTATTGCGTACTTTTCCATATTGCATGAGGTTTTCTTTCCCAGCACTGTAGAAATGATTATTGCAAAAACATATAGCCCCATACCGCAGAGCCTTAACAGAAAGTCATAAATATTCCTGCCAAAAAGACAGGTGAAAATCTGAATAAGGTTGGAGGTCTGTGACGAACCTAAATTTTCACTGCGGCACATAATTGCATAGCACCCCATAAATCCTCCAATAATACACATAGTGCTGTGGAGTAACATATCTCTTTTGCTGAATTTCATAATACCCGTTTCCTTTAATATAATAAACATCACTTTTCCCAATTAGATATTATATCATTATACAGATAATATATCAATTGTAATTGTCACAGAAATGTTTCGTAGTTTTTTGAAATTTTCCATTAATAAAACACCTTTATTTCATATAGTTTTCACTTTGCACCTATAATATAATAGTCACAGAGAGAAACAAAGTTGTTCTCTTGGATTTATTTTTGGATAAGCAGTATTAAGAAAATGGAGGACATTACAATGTTTGAAGAAAATAACAATCAGAACAATTTCCCCGACAATAACCAAAACAGTCAGGATTACAGTGACAGCAGCTATAATAATTTCGGGGATATTTCCGAGGATAATGTAAACCTTAACTCATACAATGGAGAAGTTACATCGGACTTCAAAACAGAAAATTATTATAATAATCAAACTGCATATAGTCAGAACAACATTCCTCAATCACAATTTCAAAACCGGCCCCACAATGTTAATGCTAATACTACAGTAAATTCATATGAGTGGGGAGAATCGGGAACTAACCCCCAACACAACTATTATAATTCATATAAGCAAAAGCCAAAGAAAGGGAAAAAACCTGTTTCCCGAGGTGCAATTGCAGGAATACTCATAGTGTGTATTCTATTTTCTGCAGTACTTGGTATTGGCGGCGGAGCAGGAACATATTTCCTTTTGTCAAGGAACGGCAACAGCAACTCAACACTGAATATAAGTAAAAGTGATTCAACAGGCGGCAGTGAAAAATCCCCAGATGGTAAGGTGCTTTCAACCGAGGAAATTTCCAACAAGGTTGCAGACTCTGTAGTTGAGATTGTTACAGAAACAGTGACAAATTCATTTTTCTACGGTCAGGCTATAACAGAGGGAGCTGGCTCCGGAGTCATTATTGATAAGAACGGCTATATTGTAACAAACAACCATGTAATAGAGAATGCAAAATCTATCAAGGTTAAACTTCGCAGCGGTAACGAGTATACTGCAAAGCTTATCGGCGCAGATAAAGACAAGGACGTTGCTCTTATCAAGATAAACCCTGACAAGGACGAGGAACTTACGGTTGCTACATTCGGCGACAGCAGTCAGCTAGCTGTAGGGGATAAGGCTGTTGTAATCGGTAACCCTCTCGGCAGACTTGGCGGTACCGTAACCGATGGAATAATTTCTGCTCTGGACAGAGAAATTACAATTGATAACACAGTTATGAATCTGCTTCAGACAGATGCTGCTGTAAATCCGGGTAACTCCGGCGGCGGTCTTTTTGACGGACAGGGTAATCTTGTGGGCATTATAGTTGCCAAGGCAAGCAGCGACAGCTCAACAGGCAGTGTAGAAGGACTTGGTTTTGCAATTCCCATTAACGATGTTGAAAAGATTATCGGCGACCTTAAGAATTACGGTTATGTAAAGGGTAAGCCTGCTGAAATTGGTGTTGTTCTTCAGGATTATATGAATATGGTATATGTATATTCCGTAAAGGAAGGCTCTGCTGCTGAAAAGGCGGGTCTTGAAAAGGGCGACAAGATTATGAAGATTGACGGCAACAGTATCAGCTCAAGTTCTGATGTAAAAAAAGCTGTGCTTGATTCAAAAGCAGGCACAAAGCTGAAATTTGAGATTGAACGCAATGGAAGTACAAAGACTGTTACTGTTACTGTGGAGGAAGCATCAAGTAACACTACCGATAATACCTCTAGCAATTATGAAACAGAAAATCCTTTTAACGGTTTTCCGGATGATGAAGATTCAATCTGGGATAACTACGGATATTAATAGCT
Organism: Oscillospiraceae bacterium; assembly: GCA_022508865.1. GTDB lineage: Bacteria > Bacillota > Clostridia > Oscillospirales > Acutalibacteraceae > Ruminococcoides. Next base: position 5,684 of record JAFLUK010000041.1, read on the forward strand.
GATTTTCATAACGACATTTTGATAATTTTTTCATTTTTTATCTTCTAAAGGCAGCCGTATTTTCGGCTGCTTTTGCTTTTGGTAATAAATTTAAAAAGTTGAAAATTAAAGAAAACAAGAGTATTTGGGAGATAATTGAATATAAATCCTGATAAATCAATTTGTTTGACTTTATTTGACTTTGACTTTGCTTGACCTTTACTCTACAATATAGACAGTGAAAGTCAAGTAAGGTCAAATTAATACCGATTTATTATAATTTGATTAATCGATATTCAGAAAAGAGGAATTGTTATGAGGATGAGTGATTTGGTAGCCCAGACTATTCTGGAGATGCTGGACAGTCATAACGGAAATGCAGAAATACAAAGAAATGAGCTTGCAACCACACTTGGTTGTGTACCAAGCCAGATAAATTACGTAATTACCAGCCGTTTTACCCCCGAGCAGGGATACATTGTTGAATCCCGCAGAGGCGGAGGGGGATATATCAGAATTACAAGAGTGCAGGCAGATGAAAAAGCATTGCTTATGCATATTGTAAATTCAATAGGCGATAGTCTTGATAAGGCGTCGGCAGAAGTTATGCTTAATAACCTTTACAGGCAATCAATATTAGACAGAAGAATAGCTTCACTTATGGCAATAGCCTTGTCCGACCGAGCCCTTCGTTCAGCTCCCCAAAGTATCAGAGATAATCTACGGGCGGATATTATGAAAAATATGCTTATTACACTTGAATAGTGCTAATTTAATTAATTTTTGTATAAATTACAAAGGAGGATTTTTTATGAAATGTCAGAAATGCGGAAAAGAAAACGCAAATACTCACATTAAAACAATTATAAACGGAGACTATAAGGAATATATTCTGTGTGGGGAATGTGCAAAGGAAATGGGCTACAATAACTTTTTTGCAGATATGGAAAATGATTTCTCCACATTGCTTGGCTCCTTTTTCGGCAATACCCTTCCTGCCAGAAGTCAGGCAACACATTGTCCTACCTGCGGAAGTACCTATTATGATATTGCAGACAGCGGCAAGGTGGGTTGTGCAGACTGTTACACCACATTCATTGATTTATTGATGCCGTCTATCAGAAGAATTCACGGTAATACTACCCACTGCGGAAAAAAGTCCTTTGCAGACAGAAACAGTAAAGAAAGAATTGATGTAGAGGGAGTAAGTAAGGACAAACAAAACAACAACCGCTCTAAAATTGCAGATTTAAAGGCACAGCTTAATCAGGCTGTAGAAATTCAGAATTTTGAAGAAGCCGCAAAGTTAAGAGATGAAATAAAGAGTCTGGAGGATAACAATGGATAATTTTGGGAATGTTAATAAAATGGATAACAATGTGGTGATTTCCACAAGAATACGACTTGCAAGAAACCTGAAGGATTATCCTTTTCCATGCCGACTTAACGAAACAGGAATGAATGAAGTTAATGAAAAGATAAGAGATGCTTTGCTACAGGGAAACTCCGCTATTGCAAAGGACTTTCAGTATATTGATTTTGAAGATATGTCCGACACAATGAAGGTGTCTTTGGTAGAAAAGCATCTTGTAAGCCCTGAATTTATCAGCAACACAAAGGGCAGGGCGCTGCTTCTCCTCAATGATGGTACAGTGGGAATTATGCTTAACGAAGAGGATCACATCAGACTGCAAATCATAGAAAAGGGCTTTTGTCTTGAAAAAACCTATGATTTAGCCGACAAGATAGATACCCTGCTGGACGAACACCTTAGTTTTGCTTTTGATGAAAAGCTGGGTTACCTTACACAGTGCCCTACAAATATCGGCACAGGAATGAGGGCTTCGGTAATGCTTCATCTTCCTGCACTGAAAAAGTCAGGTGCAATGAATATGCTTGCAGGCAACCTTAACAAGCTTGGGCTGACAATAAGAGGAACTTACGGCGAGGGTACAGCCTCGGAGGGAGCAATTTATCAGCTTTCAAATCAGGTAAGCCTTGGAATTTCCGAAAAAGCGGCAATTGAAAACCTTAAGAATGTTACCATTCAGCTTGTTAATCAGGAGGTTAAGCAGCGAGAAACTCTTGTGAAATCCATTGAAACAAAAGACACTGTAATGCGTTCTCTTGGTCTGCTTAAAAACGCTTGCCTTATGACTCATAAGGAGGCTGTAAACCTTTTGTCCAATGTAAGATTTGGTATTTGTGCAGGTCTTATTAAAGATGTTGATTTGGAGAAGATAAATGATTTAATTACCGAAATTCAGCCTGCTACATTGATGACAGCGCTGAACAAGCACCTGTCACCAAAAGACAGAGATATAAAAAGAGCAGATTATATCAGAGAAAAACTGAAATAGTTTGAATTTTGTATTATAAAATTTTTTCATAAAAGGGAAGTGTGATATATGTATAATTTTAAAGGCTTTACAGAAAAAGCAAATGATGTACTGAACAATGCAATTTCACTTTCTTCAGAAATGGGACACACATATGTTGGTACAGAGCATTTGCTGTTGGCTCTTGCTATGGAGAGCACAGGACTTGCATCAACTGTCCTTGCAGAAAATGGCGTATCACCATATGAGCTTCGAAAATTAATAGAAAATACAATCGGCGTTGGTGCAACAAGCGTGGTTACAGTTGATGATTTTACACCACGCACCAAGCGAGTAATGCAAAAAGCTGTTATCATTGCTTCAAGGATAGGCCACAGCTTTGTGGGCACAGAGCATTTGCTTATGGCAATTTTGTCAGACAACGACAGCTATTCAGTAAAATTCCTTAAAGAAATGGGAGTGTCACAGGATAGTCTTATTTCTTCTATCAGCGAATTTCTTAACATTGACAGCAGTGATGATGAATACACAAGTGCAATGAGCGGAGATATTCCTGCTCACGGCAGTATGAAAAACAGCGGTAATTCCAAAACCAAAACTCTTGATACCTATGGCAGAGATTTGACCGCATCTGCAAAAAATGGGGAGATTGATCCTGTTATCGGCAGAGAAAAGGAAATTGAAAGAGTTGTGCAAATTCTATGCCGTCGCACAAAAAATAATCCTGTTCTCATAGGTGAGCCGGGTGTAGGTAAAACGGCTGTTGCAGAAGGTCTTGCCCTTAAAATAACAAAGGGCGAGGTGCCTGAACTGTTAAAGGATAAAAGAGTTGTAGCTCTTGACCTTAATGCTATGGTTGCAGGCGCAAAGTACAGAGGTGACTTTGAGGAAAGAATAAAGGGTGTAATTGAAGAAATAAGAAATTCAGAAGATGTGATTCTGTTTATTGACGAGCTTCACACCATTATCGGCGCAGGCTCTGCAGAAGGCTCAACAGATGCGGCAAATATTCTTAAGCCGTCATTGGCACGAGGAGATTTTCAGGTGCTGGGCGCTACCACAATCAATGAGTACAAAAAGTATATTGAAAAGGACGCAGCGCTGGAAAGAAGATTTCAGCCTGTAATGGTGGGTGAGCCAAGTGAAGAAGAGGCAATAGAAATCCTGAAGGGTTTGCGAGACCGCTATGAGGCCCACCACAAGGTTAAAATTACAGAGGAGGCGCTTGTATCCGCAGTAAAGCTATCCTCAAGGTACATTGCCGACCGCTATTTGCCTGACAAAGCAATTGATTTGATTGACGAGTCTGCCTCACGTGTAAGACTTCAAAATCTTACAATGCCAAATGATGTTAAGGATATAGAGAATAAAATCAAGGAGCTGGAAAGCGAGAAGCAATCTGCTGTTTCGGAGCAAAACTTTGAAAGAGCCGCCAAGTTGAGAGATGAAGAAAAGTCTCTGAAGAAAAAGCTTGCGGAAGAAAAAGAAAAATGGCATGACAATAACAAGCTGAAAGGTGAGGTAACCGAGGAGGATATTGCAAAAATAGTGTCCGACTGGACAGGAGTGCCTGTTTTGCAGCTTACACAGGAGGAGTCACAAAGACTGCTTGATATGGAAGAAATTCTTCATAAAAGAGTTGTAGGTCAAAACGAAGCTGTCAGCGCAATCAGCAAGGCTATACGCAGGGGCAGAGTAGGTCTGAAAGACCCCAAAAGACCTGTGGGCTCATTTATATTCCTTGGTCCTACAGGTGTGGGCAAAACAGAGCTTTGCAAATCCCTTGCACAGGTTATGTTTGGTGACGAAAACGCAATGCTCCGCCTTGATATGTCGGAATATATGGAAAAGCATACTGTCAGCAAACTGATTGGCTCTCCACCCGGCTATGTAGGCTATGATGAGGGCGGTTACCTTACCGATAAGGTAAGAAGAAAGCCATATTCTGTAGTGCTTTTTGATGAAATTGAAAAGGCGCATCCTGATGTATTCAACATTCTCCTGCAAATTTTGGAGGACGGCAGACTTACAGACAGTCAGGGAAGAACTGTTGATTTCAAAAATACCGTCATTATAATGACCAGTAATATAGGCGCAAGGCGGATTACAGAAAAAGGCGGAAATTTACTGGGATTTTCACAGGACAGCAACAAGAAAAGAGATTTTGAAGAAATCAAGGAAAAGGTTATGAAGGAGCTTAGGGATGTTTTCAGACCTGAATTCCTGAACAGAGTTGACGATATAATTGTTTTCAGCAAACTGACAAGTGAGGATATAGAGAGCATTGCAGAAAAAATGCTTGATAATCTTAAAATACGCCTGCAATCTCTTGGTGTGGAAATATCCTTTACAAGCGGTGCTGTTAAGGCAATTGCAGAAAAAGGTTTTGATGAAGACTACGGTGCCCGCCCATTAAGACGAGCAATTCAAAGTGAAATTGAGGATGTTTTGTCGGAAAAAATCCTTGAAGGTCAGGTAGATAAAGAAAAAGCCATCACCTGCGACTATAAAGATGACAGCTTTGTTTTTGAATAATAGTCCCTTTGAGTAAAATCTTTGTAAAAAATAATTTACCATATAAAAACACCCCATAGCACAAAGCTGTGGGGTGTAGTTGGTTTTACAAAATTAATAGTAGTAGTGAGAATATGATGAATTGAATAACACAACACCTGTTATTAACAAGATAATATATATAACAATAACAACTATCCAAATAATCATAGTGATTAAAGAACAGATTTTGCCTGCTTTTGCCATACCGAATCCTGCCGGGTTGGATCTTGGGTCCTTAAGGTATGAGTTGCCCAGAATATAGCCTATAATACTAAAAACAATACCAAATAAGAAAAAGCTTAATATGCCTAGTACTAAAGAAGCAGTAGCCTTACCGGTGCTTGGATTCATTTGGTTGTTATTATAATATGTGGGCTGTGGAT
>JAFLUK010000042.1 GCA_022508865.1 Oscillospiraceae bacterium
GCCGTCATACACCATTCTTCAACAACTATCGTCCACAGTTCTATTTCAGAACAACTGACGTTACAGGTACAATCTCTCTCCCAGAGGGCACAGAAATGTGTATGCCTGGCGATAACGTTGAAATGGCTGTTGAACTTATCACTCCAATCGCTATCGAAGAAGGTCTCCGTTTCGCTATCCGTGAAGGCGGTAGAACAGTTGGTTCAGGTGCTGTTGTAGCTATCAACGACTAATTGTAAATTTCTTTGATTAGTTAATATGCAATTTATCCCCTGTAGAATTTCTACAGGGGATTTTTGTAGTATGTATATAAGATTACTCACTTGATTTTTCAGGGGTTAAGTAGTAGAATATCATTATAAACGCAAAAGGAGTATATTTTATGGACAAGAATGTTATTTTTACCCTTGAGGACGATTTGGGCAATGAGATAGAGTTTGAACTATTGGATGTAATTACCTACAAAAATGAGGAATATGCCGTTCTTATTGAAAATACTGAAGATGTTGATGAGCTTACTATACTGAAAATAGAGAGCTATGACGACGAAGAAGAGGTATATTCCGGAATTGACGACGACGCTCTTGTTCATAAAATCTTTGATATCTTTAAGAAAAACCATCCCGATGATTTTAACTATTCAGAATAAGTCATATACAAGCTTTACACAATGAAAAAAGCACCCTATTGGGTGCTTTCTCCATTTTAGGATTTTTTGAAATTAATGCGAAGATTCGCTACTTGAAATCAATTTTATTATGCAATGTTCGCATTACCTGTATCACCAAGTAAATTGAATCTGAAGAGTTTGCTTTCGTCGTCTTTGTTGTCGCAATAGATGCAAGCCTCAGCAATTTTACCGCCCTCGATAAGCTTTGTTAAACCAACGAGCTGACAAAGTTTGCTTTTAAGATTCAAACGGTCACCCTCGCTGGTAATAAGAAATACATTACCTTCGCAAGTGTCGAGCACGGCAAGGAACTTGGTAACATCAATGTCATGTAATCTGATCATAGGTGTCATAATTTTTTCCTCCTTAAAAAAACAAATATTTTCGTGCTGCCATTTACCATTTGGCTGTGAATAAATCGCTTTTGTGGTTGCGATATCAGGTGGACTATTGACCTGACATTTATTATTATACCCATTATTTAGTAAATGTCAACAAATAATCTCTAACTCACTTGTGTAATATGCTGATTAAATGTCAAAGTTGCCCAATAAATAAAGAACAAAATTGTGCAATATGCAATAAGACGTTTTAATAGTTGTAACAAGGTGGTTTCATTATGTAATTTCTTTTAGTGAATATTGTCAATTTATTTTATAAAAGAAAAATAAAATTGAGCAATCATACAAATCTCATTTAGATTAAAATTCTGTTCCGGAAATAAATAGCCGAAAATCCCCATTCCAATCAGCTTATAGTGAATTAATGTCTTGTCTGATTCGAGTGAATAGTTTTGCTTTGTTAAGCTTTGTGCAGAGTGTGAGCTTGTTACAAAAATCTGAATTTGAATTATTTTAATCTATGGTGTATAATATAATGAATTAATTACTTAAATATAATTAAAGGAGTATTGTTATGCTGGACAATTTTTATAAAGGTTTTAAAAGTGGTACTGACATCAGGGGAGTGGCCTCTGAAGGGGTTGAGGGTCAGGTTGTGAACCTTACAGATGATGCTGTCAAAAAAATGGCAAACGGCTTTGTTCTGTGGCTTTCTGATTTTTCAGACAAAAAGCCAAGCGAGTTGACTATTTCTGTAGGCAGAGATTCCCGTATCAGTGGCGAAAGAATTGCGGCTGCCGTTATTGACAGCTTTAAAAAGGCAGGAGTAAAGGTTATATACACAAATCTGTCCTCTACGCCATCAATGTTTATGACTACCGTTGATTTGGGCTGTGACGGCGCTGTGCAGATTACAGCGTCTCACCACCCCTTTAACAGAAACGGACTGAAATTCTTTACTCCAAAGGGCGGTTTGGAAGCAAAGGATATTGAAATTATTTTGCAGCATGCCCAAGACAACGACACACCTGCTCCGGAGAACAACGGAACAGTTGAAGAAATTGACTATATGACAAGGTATAGCCAGCACCTATGTGATATTATAAAAAGGGAAGTTAATGCAGAGGACTATGACCTGCCTTTAAAGGGCTTTAAAATTGTTGTAGACGCAGGCAACGGCGTTGGAGGCTTTTATGCTGACAAGGTATTAAAGGTGCTTGGTGCAGACACAGAAGGCTCTGTTTACCTTGACCCTGACGGAATGTTCCCAAATCATATTCCTAACCCAGAGGACAAGACTGCAATGGAATCTATCAGCAGGGCTGTTCTTGACAGCAAGGCTGATTTAGGTGTTATTTTTGATACAGATGTAGACAGAGGCGGCGCAGTTGACTCCTACGGTAAAGAAATCAACAGAAACAGACTTGTTGCCCTTGCGGCTGCAATTGCTCTTGAGGGTACAGAGGGCGGCACTATTGTTACCGACTCTGTTACCTCTTCAGGACTAAAGGAATTTATCGAAAATACTCTTGGCGGAAAACACTACCGTTACAGACGAGGATATAAAAATGTTATTGACAAAGGCATTGAGTTAAATAATAAGGGAGAATTTTGTCCTCTTGCTATTGAAACTTCAGGTCATGCCGCAATGAAGGAAAACTACTTCCTTGATGACGGCGCATACCTTTGCACAAAGATTATTATAAAAATGGCTCAGCTGAAAAAGCAGGGCAAAACTATTGATATGCTTCTTGAAGATTTGAAGGAGCCTGTAGAAAGCAAGGAAATTCGCTTTAAAATTACAGAGGAGGATTTCCGTGCTTGCGGCGAAAGGATTATTGCAGACTTGGAAGCATATGCAAAGAATGAACCTGACTGGATTGTAGCTGATGACAACAGAGAGGGTATCAGAGTGTCTTTTGACAAAGAAAACGGCGACGGCTGGTTACTGTTAAGATTATCTGTTCACGACCCGATTATGCCGCTTAATATAGAAAGTGACTCTGCAGGCGGTGTAGAAAAAATTTATAATGAGTTTTATAAATTCCTTGAAACTACAAAAGGTTTGGAATACTAATATAGATTTATTTCTTAAAAATTCCATAAACAAGCCAATGCAACCAATAGTTGCGGTAGTGCAAACTAAAGTTTATGGCGCAAACAAGATAATAAATATATAATAAACCCGTAAAATAAAAGCGTAAAGGGGTAACATAATGAATATCGAAACTGCAAACAGATTGCTTCAATACAGAAAACAAAGCGGTTTCAGTCAGGAAGAACTGGCAGAAAAAATCGGAGTAAGCCGTCAGGCTGTAAGCAAGTGGGAAAGGGCAGAGGCTTCACCCGATACGGATAATCTTATTCTTCTTGCAGGTATTTACGGCGTAACATTGGATGAACTCCTCACAGGTGAACCTGAAAGAGTATCGTCAGGAAAAACTGATGAGCCACAGAATAATAGTCAGGAGTCGGTGGAAAGTTCACATGAAGAAGACAAAGACAGCAAGGTGTCCTTTAAGCACGGCATACATATTCACGACGGCGGCGACAAGGTGGACATAAGCTTAAAAAAAGGAATACACGTTCACAGCAAGGATGGTACAAAGGTTGACATTGACAATAGCGGTGTCAGCGTAATTGACGATAACGGGGAACAAAAGTTTTATACCGACGAAGACGGACATATCCACGGAGTTAATAAGTGCGGCGGAGAAAAGTCAAAGGGCGTTTACCGTGTATTTAAGAGATTTCCCTATCCTATATTAGCAGTTTTGGGATTTTTACTCTTTGGACACTACGACATTGTGGGCGGATACTCAACATGCTGGATATGGTTTTTAACAATTCCTCTTTACTACACTACCATTGATGCAATTGAGAAGCGAAATCTCAGTCACTTCTGCTATCCTGTTTTTGTAGTAATGATTTATTGCTTTATCGGTATGTACTATAGTGTATGGCATCCAATGTGGCTGCTGTTTTTGACAATTCCAATATTCTATTTTTTTGCAAATCTCCTTAAGCCCAAGGCTCAAACAGCAGAAGATAATCAAAAAAAAGAGAATAGTATAGTTCCTGTCGTTATTTCCATTGTTGTCACTGTAATTTTGCTCTTATCAATGTGCACAGCAATAGCTGTAATGACAACAGAAACAAAAACTTACGGCTTTAAGCGTCCACTTGATGATTTACATACAGATAATATAATTATCGACAGTATAAGCAGTGATATAAATATTTTTCCCACTTCCGAAAACAGCTATCTTGAATATAAAAGTGTGGTAAAAGGTCTTCATAACGAAAATAGGGAAGATGTAAAAATAGAGTATAGTGCAGACACCACCAAAATCAGCGAATGTAATTATAGCCTGTTCTTTGGCTACAAAAGAACCACTATAAACATTTATCTTACAGAAGAAAAGTATTACGAGAGCCTTCTGATAGACAGTATCAGCGGAACTGTAAAGGGCAATGATATAAATGCCCAAAAGCTTACAGTTGACAGTACCAGCGGCGATATAAAGATGACCCATATGAATGCTGAAAATCTTGGTATTGATGTTACTTCCGGTGATGTGGAAATTGATGGTGTATTTAAAAATGATGTGCAGATTGACACCACAAGCGGAGATGTTAAGCTGACAAATGTTGTAACACCTAAAAAAATGAAGGTAGATAGTACTTCAGGTGATGTTATTCTCTGTATACCAAAATCCACTGACGGTTTTACACTTGAATATGATAAAACTTCAGGCTCTATTAAGTCAGATTTTCCTCTTGTAGGGAATATTAACGATAATGAGGGCAAGGCTGTTTACGGAGAGGGTAAAGCAGACTTCAACATTGACATTACCTCAGGCGATGTAATTATCAAAAAGGCTGTTCCGCAGGAGCTTGTAAACTGGCTTTTTGCGTTGCCTAACTAATTTAAAAATCGTATAATAAGCGAAGAAAACCCCTGCTACCAATCAGAGTAGCAGGGATATTTTTTTTATTCCTTATTCTCGTTGTAGTTGCCTAAAAAACTAAACTCAGGTAGTTCTGTGCTAAGGGCACATAGCAATTGTAAAACACTTTCACTGCTGACATTGCCTGAAAAATCAAGATAAAACAGGTATTCAAAGCCTCCGATATCCATTGGACGTGATTCAATCTTTGTAAGGTTCAGCCCAACGGAGTTAAATCTGCAAAGTACGCTGTAAAGGGAGCCTGTTACGTGGGGAAGTGAGAAGCACAGGCTGATTTTTTCTGCGTCTTCGGGGATATAAAGCTTTTTGGAAATCACAATAAACCTTGTGGTGTTGTCACCTCTGTTTTCATAATGCTCCTCCAGCACCTTTAGGTTGTATTCCTTGGCTGCGCTGGCATTGCAAATTGCTGCAATGTCAATCCTTTTGCTGTTTGCCACATCCCTTGCAGCTATGGCAGTGTTTGCAGAGGGCATACTGCGGTAGTTGTTTTCTGTAATTTTGTTACTGCACTGTGCAAGCGCTTGTGGGTGTGACCACACTTCCTCAATATCGCACTTATCGGCCTGTGGAATAGAGCACAGGTAGTAATGGATTGGCATATCAATGGACTTTACAATATAAAATCGGTGCTTGAGAATCAGGTCATAAACATCACTGACAGAACCTGCACTGGAATTTTCCACAGGAAGTACACCATAGTCAGCCTCACCGTTTTCAATTGCTAAAAATACATCATTAAAGCTTTTGTAGAATTGGGGCTTGCAGTTTGGGAAGATTTTTAGGGTTGCGTCGTGGTTATTTGCCCCTTTAATGCCCTGACAAGCCACTCTGGTATTATTATCGTAGGGCATTTCCTTTTCTGCACTGTTTATCAATGCCTTCATTTCCTTGCCGGAGCCTACAATATTGTGCTGTAGTGCTCTGGAAAGCTCCATAATATTGCTGTATAAAAGCTGTGCGGCATAGCCGTATTCACCGCCTTGCTGAAAAATTCTGTCCAGAATTTCCTGCTCACGGTCGGTATTTAGAATAGGAATGTTGTTTGCTTTTTTGTAGTTTCCCACATCTCTCGCACAGTCCATTCTCTTGATAAAAAGAGCCAGCAATTCCTTGTCTATGCTGTTTATTTCCTGTCTTATTTCCTCAAGATTTCTCATTGTATTTTCACCAAATTTCGTTTTCTATCTGTTATGAAATTAAATCCAGTATGGTAATGGCGGTGATAGCTTCAATTACGGGTACAGCCCTCAACACAATGCAGGGGTCGTGTCTACCCTTGATTTCCAGCACATCATTCTCTTTTGTTTCAAGATTAATGGTGTCTTGTGGTTGCGCAATAGATGGTGTTGGCTTAACAGCCACCTTAAAGGTGATTGGCATACCGTTTGTAATGCCTCCCAAAATACCACCGCAATTGTTTGTCTGTGTATATACGTTGCCATTTTCATCATAGCGGAAGTTATCGTTGCTTTCGCTGCCACGCATTTTAGCAAGGTCAAAACCTTTGCCGAATTCAATACCCTTCATTGCAGGAATACCAAAGACAGCCTTGGCTATTTTGCCCTCTATGCCGTCAAACATAGGACCGCCAATTCCTGCCCAAAGACCTGTTACAGCACATTCTATTGTTCCGCCCACAGAGTCCTTGTCGGAAGCGGCATCCATAACGACCTTTCTCATGGCATCCTCTTTGCTGTTGTCAATCAGAGGAAAGGAGCTGTTGAGTAGATTTTCAATAACGTCATCTGTAATATTGCAGGGGTCAAAGGACTTGTCCTCTACAGAACCAATGCTGTTTATGTGGGCAGTTACCTTAATTCCCTTTTCCATAAGAATTTGCTTGCACACTGCACCTGCAAAAACAATCGGCGCTGTTATTCTTCCGCTGAAATGACCGCCTCCTGCAATATCATTAAAGCCGTTGTATTTTACAAATGCAGGATAATCGCTGTGTCCGGGACGAGGACATTTTTTTATATTTGAATAGTCCTTGCTTTTTGTGTTTGTGTTGTGGATAACGGCGCAAAGGGGTGCGCCTGTGGTAGTCAAATCCACAATGCCTGACAATATTTCAGGAAAATCAGCTTCTTTTCTGGGAGTTGCTGTTTTATCGTTGCCGGGGGCTCTCCTTTTCATTTCCAAAAGGATTTTGTCTATATCCAACTTTTGCCCTGTAGGCAAACCGTCAATTACAACGCCGATAGCCTTGCCGTGACTTTCCCCAAATATAGAAATTTTTATTTTTTCACCGATTGTTGATGACATTTACATTACCTCCAAGACTTCTGAAGTCCTCAAAAAAGTCAGGGTAGCTTTTGTTAATAGCCTGACTGTCTGTAATTGTAACCTCTCCTGTGGCAATAACAGAGGCAATTGCGCTTGCCATTACTATTCTGTGGTCGTTACTTCCCTCTGCCTTGCCGCTGCGGAGTGTGCCGATTCCCTGAATAAGCAGTCCGTCATGGGTTTCTGCCACCATACCGCCAAGGTTATTGATTGCATTTGCAGTGGTGTTCAAACGGTCACTTTCTTTGATTCTAAGCCTTTCTGCATTATATATCTTTGTTGTGCCGTTTGCTCCTGCGGCGCATACTGCAAGTACAGGAACAAGGTCGGGGATTTGTCTTGCATCAATATTGATTCCCTTCAAATTTCCCTTTTTAACAGTTACGCTGTTGCTGTCCACTTGAACATCTGCACCGAATTTTTCAATAATTCTGCAAATTTCTTTATCTCCTTGGGTTGAGTTTGTGTCAATTCCTTTTATTGTGATTTCTCCACCCAAGGCACCAGCAACCATAAAGAAGGCTGCCTGACTCCAATCTCCCTGAACCGTGTAGTTTTGCGGGGTGTACTGCTGGTTACCCTTTACAAAGTAGCCGTAATCTGTGACTTCTACCGTAACACCAAATCTTTTCATAGTGTCGATTGTCATATTGATATATCCAACACTCTCCATTGGGGTGGTAATCACAATTTTGCTGTCGCCCTCAAGCAGTGGAAGTGCCAGAAGAAGTCCTGTCACAAACTGACTGGATACATTGCCGGGGATTTCAAAGGTGCCGCTTTTCAGCTCACCGCTGATTTCCAGTGGTAAGCCGCCCTCTGTTTTGCAGTTTACACCCTGCTTTGGCAGTGTATCAAGATAAATTCCGATTGGTCTTTGGGGCAAAAGTCCCTTTCCAGTAAAGGTTCCGTCAATACTCAGTGCTCCTGCAACAGGGATAAAAAATCGGAGGGTACTGCCGCTTTCACAGCAGTCAAAATTTGCCTTGCAACCATAAAAAAGGTGACTGCTGTCTATTGTCAGTGTGTCACCTTTTAAATCAGTTTTTGCACCAAGTGAATTGATGCAGGAAATTGTAGCTTTTATATCCTGCGACATAGAAACAGGGGCAACTGTGCTTTTGCCCTTTGCAAGAGCCGCACAAATAATTGCCCTGTGACAGTCACTTTTTGATGGTGGCACAGTTACAGTACCGTTTAGTGATGATGGTTGGATTTTTACATCAGCCATTAGCTTTCCTCCGCAACATCAATATATTGCTGAAACATTCTTTTGTTAACTTTCTTGATGCCAGCCTCACCAATTGCCTTTAATATAACAATATCAAGATCGCTGCCGGAGGATTTTTTATCGCTTTGGGAAGCAAAGGCAATATCCCTCGGAGTACTTTCGTCAAATACAGGCAGATTGTAAAGCTTGCACATTTCTTCAATTTTAGCCGCTGTTCCCTTGGGTGAGAAGCCTTCTCTTTCGCTTGCCTTGGTAATCATAACCATACCAATTGCCACAGCCTCGCCGTGGGACAGCTTTTTATATTCATATATTTTTTCAAGAGCGTGACCTATAGTATGACCAAAGTTAAGAAGCTTTCTTTCTCCTGCCTCCGTCTCGTCACGCTGAACAATATCTCTCTTAATGGAAACGCACTTGTAGATAATGTTTTCTATGTCCAGTGTCTCCATACCCTTTTTTAACATTCTGAAAAGAACAACAGACTTAATACAGCCGTACTTAATAACTTCAGCCATACCGTCGTGGATAAATCTTTCGGGAAGTGTACGCAGTGTGTTAGGGTCAATCAGTACAAGACTGGGCTGCCAGAAGGCACCGATAAGATTTTTGCCCTGCTTAATGTCATAGCCTGTTTTGCCGCCTACAGAGGAGTCCACTTGGGCAAGTAATGATGTTGGTATCTGAATAAACTCAATACCTCTTAAATATGTTGCGGCTGCAAAGCCTGCCATATCGCCTGTTACACCGCCGCCAAGGGCAAGTATCATATCTTTTCTTGTAATGTCATTGTCTGCAAGGTGATTGTAGATAGCCTCAATTGTCTTAAAATTCTTGGATGTTTCCCCTGCCTTGAAAACAAATTCAGATACAATAAAACCGGACTGTTTAAGAGAAGCAATAACATTCTGACTGTACAGTGCATGAACATTGCTGTCTGTAATAACAGTTACCCTTGTGGGGGATGATATCTTTTTAATGTATTCACCGCAGTGGTCAATAATACCTCTGTCTATGATAATTTCATACTTTCTTCCGGTGTTTACTTTAAGCTTTTTCATTCGCCTAAACCTTCCTTAATCTTATGACCTTTTTCAAGCAACGACATAATTTCTTTTTTGTCGCCCTTTTTTATTGCTGCGGTCAGGGAATTTATATTTTTAATCAGTATATCAAGCTCTGTAATTAGGGGGTTTTTGTTTTCCAAAAACAACTCGCTCCATAATTCGGCATTAATATTAGCTACTCTGGAAACATCACGGTAGCTTCCTGCCGAAAAGCCTTTGTGATTTACACAGTTTGGCGACAGCACATATGCACAGGCCAAAACGTGAGGCAGTTGGCTTGTAAAAGCAATCATACGGTCGTGTTCTTCAGGGTCGGTAATTTTTATGCCGCCGAAACCTAAACTTAAGTTAAAGTCTGCAACTGTTTTTACTGCTTTCTCATCTGCACCGCAGGGGACGATGATACAGCTGGCGTTTTTGTACAAATCTGCCTCGCTGACATCAAAGCCGTTTTTCTCCTTACCTGCCATTGGATGAACACCCACAAAAGTAAAGCCGTGCTTGTGGCTAAGGTCTACAAGGCTCTGGCAAATTTCTGATTTTATACCGGAGGTGTCTGTTACAATGGCTCCCTTTTTAATTTTATCACCGTTGGCTCTGACAAATTCAACAGCGGCAGCAGGATATATTCCCAGAATTATCAAATCAACATCTGATAAATCCTCTACAGTACCGATTTTGTCAATAGCCCCGCAGTCAAACGCCTTTTGCAGGGGAAGGGGACTTCTGTTTATGCCAACGACATAGTGGTTGGTGTATTTTTTGATGGCCTTGCAGTAAGAACCACCAATTATACCCATACCAACAACTGCTATTTTCATTAAAATATCAATCCTTTGTTAATCAGAGTGCACTCTTAACCATTTGCACCTTTTTTACAACGCTGTCAAAGTCTTCAGGAGTAAGAGATTGGGCGCCGTCGCACAGTGCGTGAGGTGGATCGTTATGCACTTCAATAATCAAGCCGTCGGCACCTGCTGCCACGGCAGCCATAGCCATTGGCTCAACAAGCCAGCTTCTGCCTGTTGCGTGGCTTGGGTCAACAACTACAGGCAAATGGCTCAAGCTTTTTACAATTGGCACTGCTGATAAATCAAGGGTGTTTCTTGTAAAGGTTTCGTATGTTCTTATACCTCTTTCGCAAAGAATAACCTGCTCGTTGCCCTCTGCCATAATATATTCTGCGCTCATCAGCCATTCTTCAATAGTGGAGCAAAGGCCACGCTTAAGAAGAATTGGTTTATTAAGCTTACCCAGCTTTTTCAGCAGGGTAAAG
>JAFLUK010000043.1 GCA_022508865.1 Oscillospiraceae bacterium
GGATATCGGCAAAGAGGAAAGGGAAAATATGACCAGAGATGACCTGCTGAATATGTACACCCTTAAAAAGAAAGAAGCCCTCGACAACGATAGAATACTGTTTTCTGAATAATTTAAAATTCTCAAATTATAAACTAAAAATAGTAAAAGCACTCAAGTTTCATAACCTGAGTGCTTTTTTACGTTTATTATCCGATTCTGTAGTTAGTATTATAAATTGATTTTACACTGTATTTTTATCATGGAAGTAATGATTTACCAATCAGATTTACATAAAACTAACCTGTAGATTTCTCCCGGTGTGATATCATAAATTGCTATAGAATTATCCTTAAACTTATCGCCTTGGTTAAGAGAATCCAAATATACGTCGCCAGAAAATGCTATAATCATTTGTTTCTTCATTAAATTGAAAAGACCAGTTTTTTATGGTTTCTACATTATTGTCTTTATATAATGCAGGATTGGGAACAGAACATCCACCCATAAGAAAAATTAATATAAACAATAAGGTACAGGAGGTTTTCTTCATACTATTTCCCCCTCTTAATTTGTACAATTCTATTGTACGAGTCATTTAGTTTTTTGATAAGCTGGTTTATTTTACTATTATTAGATTTCTTTGTTACGTTGGCTATATTTGTAATGATTCCGGTAACAGAAAGTGTGTCGCGAAAACTGACAATGTTTCCGTTTTTATTAAAATCAACTTCATTTTTCCAATTGTCACCATAATAACAGCCGTTATCAATAGATTGATTTATCAGCAAGTTTAGCTCTTTCTCTGTTGCTTCATTATGCTCAATGGCTTTTTCTAATGCAGTTTTCAGAAAAGGACTGTTATTTTCTATAAGCATATTCAATAGCTGGGAGATATAGGGAAATATAAAAGTGTGCTTGCGTTTACTGCCGTCTTTATATTCAATTCGATCCCTAATCTCAAATCGGTCTGTAAAGTAATCCAGCACTTTATCATGGGATTTTGCAATATGGCTCACCATAGCTTTGTTATAATGAGCATTGAAATCAGGATGAGTACAGGACAAATAATGTGCTTTATAATATAATTCCGGGAGTTCTCTTGCTCTTAATTTTTTCAGCATATTTATGTCCTTGTGGTCTGCCGCAAAGGAAATAAGATGCATTCTCAACTGATCCTCTGTTGCCAGCTTATACTGTAAATCATCCATAGGGGGTTTGCGTATAAAAACACCACCATCACGTTCTTCAAATTTAATGCGATGGATACTGGTTCCGGCACCGAAGGTCATAACATAGTCATTATCTTTTCGGCTGTCAAACCAGATATAATTTTTATCTATCAAAAATTTTAAAAAATCATAATTTCCGAACTCTATAGCATATTCCAACACTGTTTTTCCGAATTCATCAGGATTAAGAATAGGTTTGTCATCCCTTTCAATATAGGTTGTCCATTCTTTTATATTGTGGGATTGAGCGATGGTATAGTTTGTCATTCGGCTATTTTTGGGGACACCGCTTTTGCCTGCGCTTAATATTTGCTCATAGGAGACATCAAGCAGTTTAGAAAAAATCGGTAAATCATAAATCTGGATTGCTTTTGCCCCTTTTTTGATTTGTGATAACCGGTTTGCCAAATTTTGAATTGTGTCAGGGGTAACTTCTGTATTGTTTTCTTTCAGATATGCTCGGCAGAACTCTCGTGCAGATCCAAAATTTTCCTCAATTAGCCTTGAAACAAAAGCACCAATTTCTTTGTTATTAATGTTGAACATATTTTATCTCTCCTTTCGCAAGTATCATATCATGATTTTTTCGTTAAGTATATCATAGATTTGCATATGCATAAAGAATATTTTATAAAATAATAAATATAAATATATGCAAAATGCATATATAGCAAAAAAGAGAGTAACTGAACGATGTGCAGGAGCTGTTAAAATATTATTTATACGTAACATCAAATAATAACTCTATTTTATAATTTTTCTTGTTTCCTGTAAAAACAGATTTGTGCCCGGATTTCTCATTGTTCTGTTCCATGCCATTATATATGACAGTGTGGTGTCTATTCCGTTGATTTTGTGAATGTCAAACTTTCCGTTTTCCAGTGAAGTGCAAATGGATGTGGGAAGTAGTGACACTCCAATCCCTGCTGACACTGCAAGTATTACCGACTTTACGCTATCAAATCTGTTTACAATTCTGGGAATAATGTTGTAGGTTCGGAATAAATCAAGTATTTCCATATACAGTATTGGGTTTTCACCTTCGGAAAGCAGAACAACACCCTGATTATGCAGCTTGTCAAACTCAATCTCGTTACCCTTTAGCATACCCCTTTGGCAAATCAAAGACATACTGTCATTGTACACTTCAATATGTTCAATATCGGGAGAGTCAGGCATCATATCTCTGAGCATAAAAACAATGTCGCAGTCATTGTTATCCAGAGCCAAAATTTCCTCGCTCATTTCGATTTTTTTAATATCCACAGTAATGTCAGGATATTTTTTTACAAATACCTTTATATAATCAGCAATGTAAGGTCCGCCTGTTTCGTCATATCCAATGGTGATTTTGCCGTCAATGCCCCTTTGAAGCTTGTCTATTGTGAAGGTGGCGGAATTAAGATTTTCTATAATTTCCATGGCATAGGGAAGAAGAGCCTTACCTTCAGGGGTCAGCATAACACTCCTTTTATTTCTTGAAAAAAGGCTTGCTCCCAGCTCCTTTTCAATTTCCTGTATTCCTCGTGAAACGGTACTTTGAGAAACAAAGTTCTGTCTTGCTGCTTCGGAAAAGTTCAAAGTCTGCGCTACACTTACAAAGTATTTTATCAGGTTAATGTCCATAGTGCACCTCAAAATATATATCTATATATAGAGTATACAATTGTTATAAATTTTATTATTCCGTAGAGGAATAATACGTAAAAATAATGCAGAATACGCATTAAGTAATGTAAAAAACAGATATTTAGCATTATCACACTTATTGCGAAAATTTTTCAGCTTTGATATAATTCTAATTGTAGGACAATTATAGATTGATTGTCTTGATGTCTGGCAGTGCAGACGTGCACTGTTTTATATATGCATATATGATGAAAGGACTTTCAGAAAAATGAAAAAAATTGTAATTACAGGTATGGGTGCAGTAACTCCAATCGGTATAGGTGTGGAGGAATACTGGAAAAATCTCCTTGACGGCAAAAGCGGTATTGGAAGAATTACCTCATTTGACCCAAGTGAGCTGGCTGTTCAGTTTGCAGGTGAGATAAAAAATCTTAACCCTTCCGACTATATTCCAAAGCAAATTCTTCGTCAGACTGACCCGTTTATGCAGTATGCCTATATTGCAGCAGAAGAAGCCCTCAAAATGAGCGGTGTAGAAATTGAGCCCACAAGAACAGGTATTGTTATGGGTACAGCCCTTAACGGTATTGCAACAACAGCATATACACAGGAGGCACTTACAGGTGCATCTCACAAAAAAGTAGGACCAAGATTTATTCCCAAAATTCTCGGCAATATTGCGGCAACTCACATTGCCATTATGCATAATATTCAGGGTCCCTCATTTACCATAAACACAGCCTGCTCATCAGGCGGTGATGCTATCTACACAGCGGCTATGCTTATGCAGGCAGGCAAGGCGGATACTATGGTTGCAGTGGGTGCAGAAAGTGTACTTTGCCCGATTGTTATCTATTCTCTTGCCAATGCAAAGGCTCTTTCCAGAAATAATGAAAATGCCGAAACAGCCTCTCGTCCATTTGATGTGAGTCGTGACGGATTTGTTATCGGTGAGGGCGGCGGTGCTCTTGTGCTTGAAACAGAGGAGCATGCACTTGCACGTGGCGCAAATATTATCTGTGAATTAAAGGGTTGCGGCAACACAAGTGATGCACATCACATTACAGCCCCACATCCCGAGGGGGACGGTGCTATCAGAGCAATGAAGTGTGCACTTGAGGAAGCAGGAATAAGCTCCGATGAAGTTGACTACATAAATGCCCATGGTACAGCAACCCACAAGGGTGACGTTGTTGAGGGTGTTGCCATTAATGCTGTGTTTGGTGGCCACAAGCCCTACGTATCTTCAACAAAGGGTGCAACAGGTCATATGATGGGTGCCGGCGGTATTACAGAGTGCATTGCCTGTATTAAGGTTGTTACAGAGGGTGTTATCCCTCATACCCTTAATTTGGAAAATATAGATGAAGAAATTGACCTTAACCTTGTTAAGGGTGAGCCGCTAAAAACAGAGGTTAACTACGCAATGAGTAATTCCCTTGGCTTTGGCGGTCAGAATAGCAGTGTTATTGTTGGCAAATATAACAAGTAAAAAAAGCATAGGTCATTGTTGCTGACATACTTCAACCGGTTAAAATGACGTGTGCATTAAGAAATTTTTAAAAAGGAAGATATTATGAGCTTTACCTATGACATCACAATGTTTAAGGACACATTTGAACACGAATTCACCTGGCTTAACGGTTTTATGAGAAATGTTCGCCGTTTTGGCTATAAAACAGCAATGATTGACCCTCAAAAGGAGCAGGTCTGGACCTATGAGGAGCTTAACAAAGACGCTAATAAATTTGCAAATGCGATGAAAAAAATCGGTGTAGGCAAGAATGATACTGTTCTGTATCTTCTGCCCAATTCACCTCATTTTGCGTTTTCTTACATCGCACCACAGAAGATAGGTGCAATTAACTGTGCTGCAAACTTTAACCTTGCAGCAGGAGAAATAGCCCTGCTTATCAACCATAATAAACCAAAGATTTTTATATATGACTTTGAATATTCAGCAGAAATTCGCAAGGCACTTGCTTTGTGCGTAGAAAAGCCGGAGGTTGTCCTTATGGTGGACTACGACAACAAGTGTACACGTGTGCCAAAGGGACATATACGTTTTGAGGATTTTATAAAGGATGCGGACGATAGTAATCCGGAAATTGACTTTCAGCCACACATATATGACGAGGTAACAAGACTGTTTACCTCCGGTACAACTTCACTTCCAAAGGGCGTGCCTCTTAATAACATAAACGAGGTTTTGTCTGCCCACGATGTTATTATGCATTTTCCCCTTAATCCAACAGACGTAACAATGAATATGACACCTTGGTTCCACAGGGGAGGACTCCATTCAGGCGGTCTTAATCCAACACTTTTTGCAGGTGGTTCTGTGGTAATTCTCCGAAGCTATAATCCAAGAGTTTGCTTGAACTATACAGAAAAGTACGGTGTTACATTCCTTATTGGTGTTCCTGCCGTTCTTACCTCCCTTGCCACAAGACAGAGTAATCATCCTGTGGATTTGTCAAAAATTAAGGGTATTGTTACAATGGGCTCTCCCCTTGAAAAGGCGCAGTGTATACGTTTTCAGGAAACTCTTACACCAAACATCTTCAACGGCTACGGCACAACAGAGAGTTTTTGGAATACTTTCCTCCGTCCTTATGACTTGCCTGAAATGTCAGGTACAGCAGGTCGTTCCTGCACAGATGATGACGTAAGAATTGTAAAGACTTACGATGACCGCAAGGCAGAACCTGAAGAAATGGTGGCAAAGGACAACAACGAGGTTGGCGAAATTATCATCAAGTCCCCGACAAAATCCACAATGTGTTACTTTAACAACAAGAAGGTAACAAATGAAAAATACTACAAGGGTTACCTCTACACAGGAGATTTGGGTACATGGGACGAGAAAGAATTTATTACCGTTGCAGGCAGAAAAGACGATATGATTATTTGCAGCGGTGAGAATATCTATCCTCCCCAGATTGAAGAAGTGCTGAATATGCACCCAAAGGTACAGGAAAGCATTGTTACCTCTGTGCCTGATAAAACAAGAGGAGAAATGCTTGTTGCCTATATTATTCCCGAGGATGAAAGCATTACAGTTAAGGAAATGATGGACTACTGCGCAGAGCATCCAAATCTTTCAAAGTACAAGTGCCCAAGATATTACCGCTTTGTACAGGAGCTGCCTCACACTGCAACAGGCAAAAAACAGCATTATAAAGTTAAAAAGCAGGCTCAAGAGGACTTTGAAAAAGGTCTGTTGTTAAGGAAGTGATTTTTGTGGAGATTAAGCCTTACATCAGAAAAGTAAATTATTACGAAACCGACAGAATGGGAATTGTTCACCACTCCAACTATATACGGTATTTTGAAGAGGCCAGAATTGATGCAATGGAGCAAATTAACTGTGATTGCATAAAAATGGAAGAAATGAATCTGATTATTCCTGTTGTTGATGTTTACGGAAAATATCTGAAATCCCTTAGATGCCGTGACGAGTTTGCAGTATACACAAAAATGACATACTTTAACGGGGTGAAAATGGAGTTTGATTACGAAATCCGTTTTAAAGATGATAATTCCCTGTCTTGCACAGGTCATTCCACTCATTGTTTTATTAACGAAAAGGGAAGACCTGTTACTGTTAGAAAATCTCACCCCGATATTTATGAGAAATTTATGTCATTGTTAGAAAAATAATTAAAAAAACAGAAAAAATTTTCTTGAAACCACTGTTTTTCATATCAGTGGTTTTTCATATTTCACAAAAATGTGAACAAATATTTGTGCATTGCTACAAAGTTGATGTCAAAATGTAGAAAATATTAATATATGATTACAAATAAGAATACTTATGTTAAAATAAATTCGTATAATTGTGCCATTCTGACAAATGTAAGGTTGTGTTTGTCAGGTGTCACAAGTACGGAAAAATTTTTTAAGAAAGGAAGTGTCTTTTTTGAGAAAATCAATGAGACGACTAATAGGTCTTGTGTTGGCTTTTATGATAATTGTTTCAACAATCACAGTAGCAGCAGTAACACTTGACCTAACAAGTTCAGGCAGCGGTACTGTTACAGTCTACTACTGCCACAAAGGAACCCTTCCGTCAAGCTATACTTTGAAGGCTAACGGCTGTCAGAGTAAGGGCGAGAACAAATGGGATCAGCAGACTATGACCGATACCGGTACAAAGTACCAAGGTTATAAAGTTTATACTGCTAAGCTTACCGAAATTTACGGTGGTTTTGATGAACTTCAGTTCCAACAGTATGAGGGAAGTACTTGGAAAGACCAGGTACCTGCTTTTGATACTTGGCATACTAAGGACAAGTTTGACGGTAAGATGTATTACGATGGCCAATGGCTTGATTACCCGGGTTCAGGTAGCATACCTGAAGTAACAACACCTCAACAGCCTGCCGGCACACCAAAAGCATATTACTTCAGTCTTGGAAATAATACCAAATGGGCAGAAGGAAATGCTCGTTTTGCAATTTATGCTTTTGAAAGCAGCTCATTAGATCCAAAGTGGTATTCACTTACAAAGGATTCAAATAGCGGCTACTACACAGCTAATGTTGACAGTAGTTATACTAAGGTTATCTTTGTTCGTTTGGATCCAAGCAAAACAGAGAATACCTGGGATAATAAATGGGATCAGACAGATAATTTGACACCGGGCGCAAATAACCTCTACACATTCACAAGCAATGAATGGGCACCTACAGGTGTTTGGAGTGTTTATACACCTCAGGCTCAGACAGAAACAAGTGCAACACAGCCTTCAAGTAAGCCTGACGTACCGGAGAATGTTGACGCTGTTAAGGCGGGTGCTTTTGCTTCCGAAGATAAAATGTTCTGGGTTGATACACAACCTGAAAAAGAAGGCAGCAAAATTGGACTTGTAAAAGTATACAAGGGTTCTACTTACCGCTTGTATCTCCCTGCATGTGCAGATTTAACAAACCTTACTTTCTATCACAGTGCAAAGAGCCTTGTAATTAATGGCACAATTATTGAAAACGGCGGTTCTTACAATGTAACAAATTGGTCAGGAAAGACCGGTACTATTGACGGCGTAAGCTTTACACTCAAGATTATGCAGTCTACAGCAAGAGCTCTCTATCTTGAGACAACAAAGGATATGCCGACAACAACAACTTCTGTAGACTACAATCAGTATAAGAATGATTGTAACTTTAAGGGTAGCTACCTTGCTGTTGAGCCTGACGGCAAAGCAATCAACAAGGATACTGTTCTTAAGAAGATTAAGGGTAGAGGTAACTCTTCATGGGAAGCTTCCTGTACAAGATTTGGTAAGTATGCATACAACATCTCTCTCGATAAGAAGTGCAACCTTGCTTCTGAAACAGCAACATCAAGTAAGAAGTGGAGCATGCTTGCTAACAATGCTGATGAATCTATGATGAGAAACATCGTTACATACAACCTTTCAGATGCAATCGGTCTTGAAGATTCTCCAATGAGTGCAGTATATGACGTTTATAATAACGGTAAATATCTGGGCTCATATCAGATGTCTGAAAAGGTTGAGGTTGGTTCTAACGCTCTTGTTCAGGGTGTAAATGTTGACGACCTTAACGAAGAAGCTAATACAGTTGTTACACAAGATCCTGCAACAGGAGAAGATGTAGAAAAAGTTACTTACGACTTTGACAATCCTACAAGAGGAAGCTCCAGCGGTAATCTTAACGAAAATAAGACAGCCGGCTACTATAAGTATTGCACAGGATTTACCAATCCTACAAATTACAAGGAAGGCAATTACCTCCTTGAATTTGAGCTTGACGAAAGATTTGCTGACGAAATCAGCGGATTTATTTCTAACCAGGGACAGCAGGTTGTCCTCAAGTCACCTGAAATTGCTTCTAAGGCAGAAGTAGAGTATGTAATGGACCGCTTTAATGCTGCTGAGGCTGTTGCTTATGCACAGGCAGGCAACAAGACAGGCACACATACATACGCAAGAGGCACACTTACAATTTCAGAAGGCAAATATACATATCAATCAAATTTAACCAGCTACAAAGTAACAGTTGACAGCTACGCAGACTTGATGGATGCAGAAAGCTTCTCAAAGAACTACCTCATTCAGGAATTCACAGAGAACCTTGACGGTGTTGCAACATCTTACTATGTAAACATCGCTAACGAAGACTCTAAACTGGTTGCAAAGCCTGTTTGGGACTTTGACTGGACACTTGGTCAGTACGCCGGTTACAAGCAATTTACAGACGGTTCCAACAGATATCCTAAGAATACCGACCAGTGGTTCATCAAGGATAAGGGTATCTATATAAAGGACAGCAGATCTACAAAGGACAACATTGTTGCATCACTTTGTAAGATAAGCAGCTTCTGGAATCAGGTTAAAACTGATTGGAACACAACAGTTTATTCAGAAATCAAAAAGCTCCTTGGCTCAAATGGTTTAATTAAGGGCGAATATACAAATATGCTCAGCGCTTCTGTAGCAATGAATGAGGACAGATATCACTTCATTGCTAATGACCCTATTTCCGATTGGGGTAGCGCAAATACAGGCTCAACATGGTCAAGTGCAGTTACTTATCTTGAATCTTGGGCTTCAGCTCGTGCAACTTGGATGAACAACCAGCTCAAAACATCTTCATCAGAAGATACCACACAGCCTGCAGGCACAAAAGCATATTACTTCAGCCTTGGAAATAACACCAAGTGGGCAGAAGCAAGTGCTCGTTTTGCAATCTATGCTTTTGAAAGCAGTAAATTAGATCCAAAGTGGTATTCACTCACAAAGGATTCAAAGAGCGGCTACTACACAGCTAATGTTGACAGTAGCTATACAAAGGTTATCTTTGTTCGTTTAGATCCAAGCAAAACAGAGAATACCTGGGATAATAAATGGGATCAGACAGATAATTTGACACCGGGCGCAAATAACCTCTACACATTCACAAGCAATGAATGGGCACCAACAGGTACTTGGAGCACATACACACCTCAGGTTGTTACTGAAACACAGCCTCAGCCTAAGATGGTTACAATCAAATTTGTAGATGACGACGGCACAGAAATCAGCAGTGCTACCTATGAGGTTGGCGCTACTATCAAAGTTCCTGCAAATCCGGTTAAGAAGGGCGACGCTCAATATTCATACACATTTGCAGGCTGGGATAAGGTTGTTTCAACAACTGCAACAAAAGATGAAACATACGTAGCAACCTACACAAGAACAGTCAACAAGTACACAGTAACAGTAACAGCCCAGAACGGTAAAGTAACAGGTGCTCCTGCAGGTGCAGTTGAATACGGCACAGAGGTAACACTTGTTGCAACAGCTAACGACGGCTACACATTTGAGGGTTACTATGTTAACGATGAAAATGTTTCAAGCAGTGCAACTTATAAGTTCACTGTAAAAGGAAACACAAATGTAACTGTTAAATTTACAAAGGACGCAGAGCCTCCAACTCCAAAATACTACACAGTAACAGCAACAGCCGAAAACGGAACAGTAACAGGCTGTCCTGACGGCGCAGTAAAAGAGGGAACAGAGGTAACACTGGTAGCAAAGGGAGACAGCGGCTATT
>JAFLUK010000044.1 GCA_022508865.1 Oscillospiraceae bacterium
ACGGCAAACGTTATCAGATTATCGACATCTATTACAACGGTGTTGGAATCATCAAGGAACTCTCGCCCGAAGAAATGGAGGCAAGCTTCCAACGTCATATGGCGAAGCAAAAGCAGAAAAGAAAAACAGCATAAATTCTGTATTATCAAAGTCCGGTGGGACACCTTCTTTATGTAGTGTGTCCCGCTGTGATGTTTTCTTTACGCCCTTTCGAATCCCTTGCATTACTAATAGAAAAAGAGGCAGACATAAGTCTACCTCTTTTTTATGGCGGAGAGCAAGGGATTCGAACCCTCGAAACCGCTTTAACGGTTTACACGATTTCCAATCGTGCTCCTTCGGCCAGCTCGGACAACTCTCCACGACCTTTCCAATTATACATAAGTTAATACAAAAAATCAAGTGTTATTTTAAAAAATATTATAACCTGTTATTTTTATTGACTAAACAGAGAGTTTTGTGTATAATTCTCTCTATACAGAGGGTATTACTTACTCTCTGTTTTTTAGACGGTTTATTGGGGGTTGAAAATGAAAAACAATAAAAGAACGGAAAATATAATTGAACTCTATAATATTAAAAAAATGTATGGTGATGTAACAGCTGTTGAGGACTTCAATCTCAAGGTCAAAAGAGGTGATTTTATCACATTTTTAGGACCATCAGGATGCGGAAAAACTACTACCTTGAGAATGATTGCAGGTTTTGAACTCCCTACAGAAGGGCATATCACCTTAGATGGTGAGGATATAAGTAAACTTCCGCCATACGAAAGACCGATAAATACGGTTTTTCAGAGATATGCTCTGTTTCCACACCTTAATATATATGATAATATCGCTTTTGGCCTGAAATTAAAAACTGTTGATGTAACATATCAGAATGACAAAGGCGAAACTATAACACGGAAAGAAAAGCTTTCTAAAAAAGAAATAGAGGAGAAAGTAAAGAGAGCTCTGGAAATTGTTGACCTTGAAGGCTTTGAAAAACGTTCAATTGATACCCTTTCCGGTGGTCAACAACAAAGAATCGCCATTGCAAGAGCAATTGTAAATGAGCCGGAAATACTTCTTCTTGACGAGCCCTTGGGTGCTCTTGACCTTAAAATGCGTAAAGAAATGCAGATTGAACTCAAATCAATGCACGAAAAGCTTGGCATTACCTTTATTTATGTTACCCACGATCAGGAAGAAGCTCTTACTATGTCAGATAAAATTGTTGTAATGTCTGATGGTATGATACAGCAAATAGGCACTCCCGAGGAAATCTACAATGAACCTGAAAATGCCTTTGTAGCAGATTTTATCGGCGAAAGTAATATTCTTAACGGTAAGGTTGCAGGCAAGAAAAAAGTAAGATTTTGCAATCATATTTTTGATTGTGTTGATGATTTTCCAATCGGTACCAGAGTTGATGTAGTTGTTCGCCCGGAAGACGTTATTATGAAACCAAAGGGTCAAGGTATGCTTGATGTTCTTGTTGACTCTGTTGTTTTTAAGGGTATTCACTACGAAATCACTGTTCTTTCAGGTGATATTGAAATTGTAATTCAATCAATTAAAAATGCTGTTGTAGGTGATACCATTGGTATTGAAATTGAACCTGACGGAATACATCTTATAGAGAATAACGTTACCACCAATGAGTTTGATGGTGTTATTACAAAGAATAATACTGTTGAGTTTGGTGACGGAGAATATGAATGTGATGTCACCCAACTTTATCACAATTCAACCCTTGATGAAGATGGATACCTGATTAAGAGTGATGGTGAGAAAATTGACCTTGCAGGTGTTGAGGTTTCTGTTTCTGTCCCCCTCTTTAATGCTATTGAAATGAGCGACGACCCTGACAAGGGCGGTGCAACAGGTAATATTATCTCACTTATCTATAAGGGCGACCATTACCAATATATTGTCCGTACAGAAAATGAATTTGACTATATTCTTGACGATGAGGATCTTTGGAATGAAAATGACTTTGTCAGTCTTATTATTCCGAAAGATAAAATTAAGCTTACGTTAAAATAATAATTTAATCTCATCATAAAGGAGTCAGAAATGTTCAGATTTTCCAGAAAACATCTGTGTATTCCCTATGCAGTGTTTCTTATATTATTTGTAATTGCACCACTGTTGGTTGTAATTTATTACGCCTTTACAAACGGACAAGGCGAGTTTACACTCAATAATTTTGCAAACTTTTTTACAGACAGCAACACAATAGGCACATTGCTTTATAGTATGTTTATAGCACTTATAACAACTGCGATTTGTCTTTTTATTGCTTATCCTGTTGCTTATATTTTAGCAAGAAGCAATTTTAAAAAGAAATCGGTACTTCTTATACTTTTCATAGTACCAATGTGGATTAACTTTACTCTCAGGATTACTGCTGTTAAGGAAATCCTCACATTTTTAGAAGGTAATCTTGCTTATTATCCTTTTCTTAATACCATAATCGGAATGACCTATGATTTTCTTCCCTTTATGATTTTGCCACTGTATACAACACTGGAAAAAATTGATAATAAGCTAATAGAAGCATCCTATGATTTAGGCGCAAATCCTGCTACAACCTTTGTTAAGGTAACACTTCCGCTGTCCTTACCGGGAATTATCAGCGGTGTAACCATGGTATTCCTTCCTGTTATGACAAACTATGTTGTATTAGATATGCTTTATAACAGCACCTATATTATGGGCAGTCTGATTGGAAGCTACTTTAATGCTTATGACTGGAATAACGGCTCTATAATTTCCATAATACTTCTTGCAATTATTTTTGTTGTAACCATTATTACTAACAGACTTGGCAATGGTTCAGAAGAAAGCAGAGGTGCAGTACTGTGATTAAAAAGATTTTTTCAGCAAGCTGGATTTTAATTGTTCTGCTCTTTATGTATTTGCCTATTATTATTCTTGCTGTATACAGCTTTACAAAATCCACTACAATTGGTGCAATCAGAGAATTTTCTCTCAATAACTACAAAACACTTTTTACAACAGAAGAACTTTTAACAATGATTTTAGGCACATTTCTACTTGCGATTGTTGTGTCTGTAATTGCAGTGCTTTTAGGAACAATGGGCGCTATTGGTTCATTTTATTCAAGCAAGTTTTCCAAAGGATTTGTTAGAACATCAAATCAAATTCCTGTTGTAAACGCAGATGTTGTTACAGGCTTTTCCATCTGTGTACTGCTTATTGTTGTACTTGGTGTGGATAAATCAACATACATTCCGTTGATTGTAGGACAAGTAGTGCTCTGTGCACCATTTGTTTATCTTTCTATAGTACCGAAGCTAAAGCAAATGGATAATCACCTTTATGAAGCCGCTCTTGATTTGGGTGCAACCCCCACACAAGCACTTTTTAAAATAATTATTCCACAAATTATACCAGGAATTATTTCAGGTTTTATGTTATCCATAACACTCTCCCTTGATGATTATTTCATCACAACATATACAAAACCTGCGACCTTTGACACAATCAGCACCTATGTAGTAAATGCAACAAAGGGTGCCCAAACAAGCATAAAAACAGCCTTGTGGGCTTTGTCCACCGTTATTTTTGTCCTTGTATTTATTGTTGTTATAGTAAGCAACATTAATGCAAGCAGGAAAGCAGGTGAGAAAAAATGATGAAAAGATTGTTAACTATACTGTTAGCTTTATTAATTCTTTTATCTTTTTCCTTCACCACATCAATATCCGCTTTTGCAGAGGACAAAAATGAAGTTATTACCCTGAGGATATCAAACTGTGAGGAATACATTGATCTTGGTGACTGGAATGAGGTTATTGACCTTGACAGCGGTGACATTGTTGGTAAAAATTCAATGATAGTGGATTTTGAAAATTGGTTTTACCGAACATACCACAAAAGAGTAAAGGTGGAATACTCCACATTTGGCACTAATGAGGATTTGTACAACCAGATTACTCTTGGGGATGAATTTGACCTTGTTTGTCCCTCTGATTATATGGGAATGAAAATGATTGATGAGGGTATGCTTCTCCCCTTATCAAAGGAATTTTTTGATGAAACTGATAAGAACAACTACTACATTAATGGTGTTTCACCATATATTAAAGACCTAATGGATAACACCACCATTGGAGATGAAAGCTGGAGTAAGTATTCTGCCGGATATATGTGGGGTACAATGGGCTTTGTTTACAATCCTGATGTTGTAACTAATGAAGAAGCCTCCACATGGAAGCTTTTTGAAAACACAAAGTTTTCAAGGCAACTTACTGTAAAGGACAGTATAAGAGATACCTATTTTGGCGTTCTCGGGTTAATTTATGCTGATGAACTTTCAACAGACGAGTTTAAGAATTCAAAAGATTATAATCAAAGAATTACAGAAGTAATGAATGACACTTCTGTAGAAACTGTAAATAAGGCAGAGAAAGAACTTCAGAAAATCAAAGAAAACGTATATTCCTTTGAAACCGACAGCGGAAAGGCTGATATGGTATCAGGTAAGGTATCGGTTAATTTCCAGTGGTCAGGTGATGCTGTTTATACCCTTGATCAGGCAGAAGAGGACGACTGTTACTTTGAATTTGCTGTACCTGAAGAGTCATCAAATCTCTGGTGTGACGGCTGGGTAATGCTAAAGGACGGGATTGGTGGAAACAAGGACAAGCAGCTTGCTGCCGAGGCATTTATTAACTTTCTTTCAAGGCCTGATAATGTAGTGAGAAATATGTACTACATCGGGTACACAAGCTGTATTTCCGGTGGTGATGATGATACTATCCTTGATTACATTAATTGGTGTTATGCAGCAGAAGATGATGAAGAAGATACTGTTAACTACCCATTGGGATTTTTCTTCACCGGAGATAATAATGATAAAAAGTATGTTATCAAAACAACAGAAGACCAAACACGACGCCAACTGTATGCACAGTATCCCACAGAGGATGTGCTTAACAGATGTGCAGTTATGATGTTTTTTGATGATGATGCAAACACAAGAATTAATCAGATGTGGATTAATATAAGGTGCTTTAACCTTGCTACTGTTCCGAATTATGTGTGGATTTCTTTTTGTGCTTTTGTTCTCATAATAGCGCTGATGATATTTTTATTTAAGTCAAGAGGAAGAATATTTAGAAAAAGGATTCCAAAGGGATATAAAAAAGTTTAATTAATTGATGATTTACTCTTGATTTATATTTATTTTTATTGCATAATAAAAGAGCTGTTTAGCTTTGATAAAAATCTGATAATAGTCAACTGGCAAAGCTAGTTGACATATACGGAGATGTACCCAAGTGGCTGAAGGGTCCGCACTCGAAATGCGGTAGGTCGGTTTAAACCGACGCAAGAGTTCAAATCTCTTCATCTCCGCCAAAAGAGCCTTGAAAACCATTGGTTTTCAAGGCTCTTTATTTTAAATTCTACCCCCTTGTATAATATTCCGTTCTTCAAATTCTTTGTTAATATAATTTAGTACGCGTTTTTTATCTCCGCTCCATTTGGGTGCTACAAGGATTTTTTTATCACCGTCACCTGTCAATCGGTGTATAACAACATTCTTCGGCAGTACTTCTATACAGTCGCATAAAATATCAGTATACTCCTCCATTGTTAGCACACTGAATTTGCCCATATTATAATCTGCTAACAGGTCTGTTCCCTCCAAAATATGGAGAAGCTGAAGTTTTATACCATCGGAATATTTTGCAGCAAATTTTACTGAATTAAGCATATCTTCCTTTGTTTCATCAGGTAAGCCAAGGATAACGTGAGTAATTACTTCTATGCCCATACTTTTTAACTTTTTTGCAGTTTCAGCATAGACTTGGTTTTCATAACCTCGCCTTATATACTCTACAGAGCTTTCTTTAGTTGTTTGAAGTCCAAGTTCTACCCATACAGGTTTAATCTTATTCAAACTTTCAAGAAGAATATACGTTTCCTCTGATATACAGTCGGGACGAGTTGCAATGGAAAGTGCAACAATATCTTTGTGATTAATGGCTTCTGTGAATTTATCTCTTAAAACCGTTGTGGGAGCGTAGGTGTTTGTAAATGCCTGAAAATAGGCAATATAACAATTATCCTTGGTCTTTGATTTTACTCTGCCCTTTGCACTTTCAATTTGCTGTGAAATCGACATAGTTCTGCTTGGGGTGAATTCGCCGCTGCCCTTTGCAGAGCAGAAAATGCACCCTCTGCTTCCAAGAGTACCATCACGATTAGGACAGGTAAAACCTCCGTCAAGAGATAATTTATAAACCTTTTTGCCAAACTTGGTTTTCAAATAATTGTTCAGTGAATTGTATCTTACCATACTATTTAAAGCTGTTACCGTTTTTATCAAAAATATCCAGTCTTGTTATTTGATAAAACACATCTAAACCATATTTTTCATTAAAAGCATTGATTAACAATGTTGGGTTTATGTTTGTTGTGCTGCCTGCCGGAAGTATTACTCTGCACTTGATATATCCCTTATAGTCAGCTACCTTACATTTAATAATATGAGGTTTAATATCAATCTGCTGTAATCCCTTCTTCTTGGTTTTTTTCATAACCAAAATTTCATCTTGGTCAAGGAGATTTTTAAAATTATTATACAAGGTATCTACATCTGCTCTTTCGTCCTTGATTACAATTTCAAAAAGAGCCTGTTCAATTTTTCCTGCTTTCATAACAGGTTCGGTAAGGTCAAACACCCTTATACCCTTTGGCAGACAGTTATTAAGTGCTGCGATTATATCATTTTTATTATATTCATCATCAATCAGACGCATATCCATAGTTTCTTTTACGCCCTTAAAACCCAGTGATAAGGGCAGTGCAAACGTGATAAAGGGGTGTGGATTAAAACCCTCTGTGTGCCAGATATTTATTTTGCTCTTTTGAATGGCACGCATCATAACTTTGTTCAGGTCAAGATGACTTATATATTTACACTCATCGTCCTTTGTGTACCATACTCTAACATTTTTCAAAGCACACACCTCCTCCAAAGCGGTTTGCTCCGCACTTACTGCAATCCTCTCTGCAGTTTGGCGTTGTGGTTGAGCAATATGCTTTTTTACATTCGTCAATGAGAAATTCTTTCTTTATTCCATAGTCAATGTGGTCCCAAGGAAGAACTTCTGAAAAATCTCGCCTTCTGTTTGCATAAAAGGCAGGGTCAATATCACATTCATCGAATAACAGGAGCCACTTTTGCAAATCAAAGCATTCGCTCCAACCATCAAAGTGAAAACCCTTTTCACAGGCTTTTTCCATCACCTTACACAGTTTTCTGTCCCCTCTTGCAAAGACAGCTTCCAAAAAGCTGGTGTCTGCGTCGTGATAATTAAATGTAATTTTTTTGCTCTCTATATGCTCTTTTATACTTTTTTGCTTTTCGTTTATCACAGGTATTGTGTCCTGTGGTTCCCATTGGAATGGAGTAAAAGGTTTTGGAACAAATGATGAAGCCGACACAGTAACACTGACAGCCTTGCCCTTTGGTTTATTGGGATTTTTGTAGTATTCATCAACAACAGCCTTACCAAGTGCAGGAATTGCGTTTACATCTTCCATAGTTTCTGTAGGCAAGCCAATCATAAAATAAAGCTTTACCCTGCTCCAACCACCTGCAAATGCAACACTACAGGTATTTAAAAGCTCATCTTCAAAAACATTTTTATTAATAGCGTTCCTAAGTCTTTGACTGCCCGCTTCAGGCGCAAAGGTAAGACCGCTTTTTCTTATTGTTTTTATCTTTGACATAATATCATCGGAAAAGCCGTCTACCCGAAGAGATGGTAAGGAAATACTTACGTTTTCATCATTGCTCCACTCATTCAGTTTGGTAAGAAGGGGAACTATCTGTGAATAGTCACTGGAGCTTAAGGATGACAAAGATACCTCGTCATAGCCTGTATTATTGCAGAGTGTGTGACACTGGTTATTTATAACATCGTGGGATTTTTCTCTTACCGGTCTGTATAAAAATCCTGCCTGACAGAATCGACATCCTCTTATGCAACCTCTGAAAATTTCCTGCATTGCTCTGTCGTGGACAATTTCTGTATTCGGAACAACAAAGTTATCGGGATAATAGCTTTTGTCCATATCCATCATAAGACGCTTTTGCACCTTTTGAGGCGCATTGTTGCGTGGTGTAACCCCTTTAACAGTTCCATCTGCATTGTAGGTTACATCATACAGAGAAGGAACGTAGCAGCCCCTTATTTGGGCGGCTCGTGTTAAAAATTCTTCCCTTGTAGTATTTTTTTTTCGGCATTGCCTTAAAAGTTCTATAACTTCTAAATCAACCTCTTCCCCTTCGCCAATAAAGAATATATCAATAAAATCAGCAATTGGTTCAGGATTACAGGCACAGGGTCCTCCGGCAACAACAATGTTGGTAAGACCTTTTCTATCCTTTGAGCGAATAGGAATGTTGCCCATTTTCAGCATATTGAGAACATTTGTAAAGGACAACTCATATTGAAGTGTAAAGCCAATGAAATCAAATTCTGAAATAGGGTCTCCGCTTTCCAGTGCATAAAGCGGAATATTATGCTCTTTAAGAATTTCTTCCATATCAATCCACGGTGCAAAAACTCTTTCGCACCATATATACGGAACACTGTTAAACAAACTATAGAGGATTTTCATTCCCAAATGGGACATACCAACCTCATACGTATCGGGAAAACAAAAGGCAAAACGGATATCAACGTCTTTTTTATTCTTGATAACTGCGTTAAGCTCTCCGCCTACATACTTTGCAGGTTTTTGAACTTTTAATAGATACTTTTCAACTTCCTTGTTAATCATAGTAACCTCATCGGATAATTTTTCTGTTATAAACTACTGTTAAAATTAAATATATCCCAAGCAGAAGAAAAGAAAAATTATAACCTGTATTAAATAAAATGATAATACCCAATGTAAATATGGGAATTGATACTATTACAGTGAGTATGTTTATAATTAGATTAGCTTTCTTTTGGGAAAGAAAATTGCATAATATTAGTTTTAGTGCCTGTCCCCCGTCAAGTGTTGAAACAGGTAAAATATTAAAAATTCCTATAAAAAGGTTAGCCAGTGAGAACAACGGTATTATTCTATATAAGAATATACACAGCAAAAAATTCATTGTAACACCGCTTAATACAATTATCAGCTCTCTTGAAAAACCAACAAAACAGGTGGATTTTATTTTAATATCAAAAACAGAAAACTTAATTTCATCTACCTTTTGCTTTAGGAGAAGGAGCGCCGACAAATGACCTATTTCATGGAAGAAAGAAGCTAAAAAGCAACAAAATATACCTCCGCTGTTATCAAGCATTAATACTATCACAAGAAGTGCAACGTAGATAAATTGGAATGATACAGCGGTTTTTCCCATATACTTAACCATTGTTCACAAAATAATCATTAAGGTCATTTCCTTCAACTACAAGTGAGTCATTGATAAGCCCTGACACCTTGTCCATTATATTTTGATAAACATCGGGGAAATACATTTTTGAGGCATAGAGCAACACAGCACACAAAATGCATATAACAAGCTGAAAGAAAAGCACTGAAGGAAAAGGCTTTGAATTTTTATTCTTTTCTCTATCATAATTTTCTTTTTCGTAAAAATCATCTCTGCTTGCACCGTAATCACCAAAGTCATCACCGTTGTAATACTCTGTTTCGCCTGCCTGTGTAAAATCCTCATCATAGGAAATTTCGTCATTCCTGTCGTACTGCATAAAAACACCACCAAAGTAAATTTATTTACTCAAATGTATGCAGTTCTCTATAATAATATGATTATTATTCAACAGGTTTTAGCCTTTTGAAGTCACCTTTTACAAGATTGATAAACAATACTAATGCAATGGCAAGGGCAAAACCTTCTGCTATAGGAAAAGCGAACCATATATCGTGAAGGCCGATTTTTGACAAAAAATATGCTGCCGGTAAAATCACACCGATTTGACGAAGTAGTGACATTAAAAGGCTTCTGAATCCCTTGCCCACAGCCTGAAATACACCTGTAAACACAATACCGATTGCCGCAGGAATAAAGCAAATTGAAATGATTCTTAATGCACTTTGACCAATTGACATAAGCTCTGCGTTTGGACTGAACATACTCAGAAGCATATCAGGGAAAATCTGAAATACTGCAAAACCGACCGCCATAATAATTACGGCAATAAGCAGCGCCCATTTGATTGCACTGTACAAACGTTTTTTGTTCCCTGCGCCAAAGTTAAATCCCATTATAGGTGTGGAACCCTGATTAAGCCCAAATACAGGCATAAACACAAAGGATTGGAGTTTAAAATAAATTCCGAACACGTTTGTTGCTGCCTCTTTTTCGATAGCT
>JAFLUK010000045.1 GCA_022508865.1 Oscillospiraceae bacterium
GGCTATCCCGGAGGCTAAAGTAGCTGTAGGGCACGGTAAAATGTCAGAGAGCGAGCTGTCCGACATTTGGGCAAAGATGCTTAATCAGGAGATTAACCTGCTTGTGTGTACTACAATTATAGAAACAGGTGTGGATTTGCCAAATGCCAATACCCTGATTATAGAAAATTCAGAGAATATGGGGCTTTCGCAACTTCATCAGTTAAGGGGCAGAGTGGGCAGAAGCGCAAGACGTGCCTATGCCTATTTTACCTTTAATCCACACAAGGTGCTTTCAGATATTAGCCAAAGAAGGCTTAATGCAATCAGGGAGTTTACCGAGTTTGGCAGCGGCTACAAAATCGCAATGAGAGATTTGGAGCTTAGGGGAGCAGGGAATATTCTCACCGGACAACAGCATGGGCACATGTCGGACGTGGGATATGATATGTATTTAAAACTGCTGGGAGATGCAGTCAAGGAAGAAAAGGGTCAGCTAAAGCCAAGAGATACTGTAGATTGCACTGTAGATATTCAGATGGATGCACACATTCCCGAAAGCTATATCGAGAGTCTTTCCTTAAGACTTGATGCCTACAAAAGGATTGCTGATATCCGCAATGCCAATGACTATGACGATGTGGTAGATGAGCTTTGCGACAGGTACGGCGATATGCCCGATGCTGTTATAGGTCTGTGTGATGTGGCTCTTACCAGAAACAGGGCTAACCACTACGGTATCAGGGAAATTAAGCAGAGCGAAAATGCAATTAATCTGTATCTTGAAGATTTGAACAATCCGGAGATTTTTGACTTAATCAGCAGCGCAAAGGGCAAGGCTGTGCTTGTTCCGGAAAAACGTCCTTATATAACCTTAAAAGTCAGTAAAAACGAAAAGGCCCTGAATGTGGTCAGGGATTTGTTTTTTGACTGATTTTTGACCAATATATAAAACGAAATTCTAGTATAAAAAGTGACAAAAAATTATCTTCATGCTGTAACAATTACCATTTTATACTAATGAAGTGTTTTTTATTAACCCAAAATACATAAAAATTGCATAAAATACGTCCCAATTTTTAAAATTTCGATATTTTTATAGACTTTTTAAGAATAATAATGTATAATGTAATTTATGTTATATTAACCTAAAGGCAGGAATAGTAAAATGATATTAAAAAACATAAAGAAAATTATTGCAGGTACAATGGCAGGCGCAGTGATGCTTTCTGCAGCAGCTTGTACTCCAATCAGTTCAAAGGCAGAGTGGTCATACAAAGACGGCGAAAATGAAAAGGCTATCGGCGTTTACATTTTTGCGCTTTACAATGCTTACAATCGAGCAAAGACCTATGCAGAAGAAGCAGATGGCTACAAGGAAGGCGAAAGCTTTCTTGACCTTACAATCACAGACGACAAGGGCGAAAAGGCTGTTGCTTCTGAATGGATTAAGAATGAAGCTGATATTTCTGTAAGAGAGACTCTCTTCCTTGATAAGGCTCTTGATGACAGAAAGGCTACTATTGATGAGACTATTTACAACACACAGGCAGAGGAAGATTGGGAGCTTGGCTATATGCACAGCTACTATGCACAGATGGGCTATGGTACAACTCCGCAAAAAGACATTCTTGAACAGTACGGTATTTCAAAGGAAAGCTATTCAGAGCTCCAGTACATTGCAGCCGCAAAGCAGCAGGAGTTGTTTAACCTGATGTACGAAAAGGGCGGTTCCGAAGAAGTTTCTGACAAGGACCTTAAGAAGTACTTTGACAGTAGCTACACCTACTATTCATACTACACAATCCCTCTGTATGAGCAGTCAACAGACGAAGATGGCAATCAAGCATCAACAGCATACAGCAGCAAGAAGCAGACAAAGTTCAAAAATCTTGCAAATGAATATGTAAAGGCTATCAACAGCGGCAAAACTATTGAAAGCCAGTGTCAGTCTTATCTTAAGGAAACAAAGAGCACTGCAAAGGCTGAAGATACAATTACAACAAACTGCGAAATCCTTGACAAGGATAACCTTGGCACAGCTACTCTCGGCGAAGAAGTTGCAAAGAAATTCCTTGATGTTAAGGTAGGTTCAGCTGCTGCAATCACAATTGGCGAAAAGGATACCAAGACTATCTATATTATCCAGAAGCTGAACACTAAAGATGCTGAAAAAGAATACCTTACAAAGGATGATTCAACAAGAAGCAGTGTTCTTCAGAGAATGAAGAGGGATGACTTCTCCGACTACCTGGTTAAGCAGGCAAAGGCAATCAAGTGTGAGGTTAACTCCTCTGTAGTTGACAGTTATGATCCTGATATGTTCTGGGAAGAACCTGAAGAAACATCTGCAGCAGCTTCTGATGAGTAATAAGAGATAAATTTTTAATATTTGCTAACTGTAAAAAAGACAATAAGGAGATCCTTATATGGCTAAAAAAAGCAGAAAAATATTCTGTGTAGTGTCTATTTTGCTAATGGCAGTGTTGCTTTTTTCAACAGCTTGCCTTGTAGGTGCAGAGGAGGTAATTCCCGGCGATACGCAGGTCGTAGACCCTGCACCGGTGGAAACCGACCCTATATACACTCAAGCCCCTGTGGTTGACACAACGGCTGCTCCTGTTTATACACAGGCTCCTGTGGTTGACACAACAGCGGCTCCTGTATATACCACAGCACCATACTATGAAGAACCACAGCAGTATTATACGGAATATACACAACCCTACAGCTTCTATCAGCAGCCTGTAACAGAGTTTTACAATCAGGAAAACTATTACGAAGCTGAAACAACCGAGGCAACCGATAATACTACATCCCTCATTGAAAGCAACAGGGAAATTGATGACACGGAGCTTAACAAAAGCGACTGGGAAAAAATTGCCGATGAGTTAGCCAAGGCTGAAGAAAGCGATGATACAGACAGTCCTTTTGACTATATTAAAAATGCCGACAAGGCAACAGGTTTGACAGCTTTCTTTAACAACCTTAACTGGCCCATGACGGCAGGTATAATATGCTTTGTTCTTGCAATTGTATGTATTGTTATCTTTATTGTTTTCACAAAGAAAATGAAAAAGGGCGACAAAAAGCCGTCTGCTGATAAAAAGAAAAATTTCCACGGCAACAACGGTGGAAGAAGAACATCCGCTGTGACCGATGAAGAGGGCTACTATGTTCCTCAGTCACGAAGGAGCAACAGTGACTATGGCGATGATTACGATTCATCCGCTCAAAAAAGGATGGCAAATAGACGTGCTAAAGAGGACACTGCAGAAATCAATATCCCCAAAAAGTACAGAAAGTAAATAAAGTTATAAATCGGGCTGCCGCATTTCAATTGCGGCAGCCCTTTTTGTATGTTAATGTACTAACTTCTATTCCGGTGATAATGCAAAAATGCTATTTGTTCACAAAATTGTATGAATTTTTTGTGTAAAATTTACAAAAACATGTATAAATTTTCTACAGCAAAAGTCAATAAATATACTTGAAATCTTTGTTTACAAGTGATATGATGATGTTGTAAAAGGTAACAACGGAATAGTTGATAAAGCTGTTCTATAAATTATAAAACAAATTATCTAAAAAAGGAGGATAATTTTATGAAAAAACTTTTATCTTTAACATTAATTATTGCTATGCTGATAACATTAATTGTGCCAATGACAACAGTATCGGCAAAAAGTACTACAAAGAAAACAACTTATCTTGCAACGCAGGATGCTTACAAAAATAGTAATGGCA
Source organism: Oscillospiraceae bacterium (assembly GCA_022508865.1). Lineage (GTDB taxonomy): Bacteria > Bacillota > Clostridia > Oscillospirales > Acutalibacteraceae > Ruminococcoides. Next base: position 3,727 of record JAFLUK010000045.1, read on the forward strand.
TTGCGTATATGAAAGATAATGAACTTCATTTCAAAGGAAATGACGGCAAAGATAAGGTTCTTTTATCATTTGGCTATTCATCTGAAGTATCCTTTTATATGAGAGGCAAAACCATATATTACAGTGTATATGACCATGAGTATGAGGATGAAAACATTACTCCGGGTATTTATTCAATAAATATCAATGGTAAAAAAAATACCTTGATTAAAAGTAGGAGTTTTAGTGTTTTGGGCGGTTATGGTTCAACAATTCTTACAATTACCGGTAGTAGATATATAGGATACAGGGTTTATTCTATTGCTGATAATGGAACTAAAATACTCTTTAATACATCAACAGGTAATGTTGTTTTGTTTAATGGTAGAATATATTACGGCAACAAGGCTTATATAATTGACACCGGTAAAACAATCACCTTTAAAAATAAGGGCAAGGTATCATCAAATAGTTATATGTACTACATTAATAGCAAAAATTCTCTTATCAGACTTGACAAGGCAGGAAAGAAAACCACTATAGCTAAAAATGCAAAAGAAGTACTTTATGCCAATGACGGAAAAACCGTAATTTATCGCAAAGGTAATACATACTACAGAAAAACAGGTACAGGAAAAGCTTACGCCTTAACCACAAAAAATAAGCTACAGAATGAATTAATGTATCCACAAGAAACATATGCACACGCTGAACGGGTGGAAATCAAAGATGTTGCAATTATTAATAAGGTGGTGTACTTTAATGCTGAATATGATTTTGGCGCCATTGTTTCCGTTAATGATAAAGGCGGTAAATTAAATCGTATAACAGGTATATATTTTGATGATCCTTTCATTGATTCTATGACCGGTATAGGCAAAAAAATTTACTATACTCTTGTTGGCACGGATGATATTGTATCATTTGATCACAAAGTTTTAAATGTGGCCGGATAATCCTATTTATACCTTATCATATGTTAGAAAACGAGAGAATTTTTGTATGTTACTTTATATCAAAAAGGAGGTAAATTTATGAGAAAACTTTTATCTTTAACATTAATTTTTACTATACTGATGACGTTATTTATTCCAATGACAACAGCATCAACAAAAAGTACTACTAAAAAAACAACTTATATAGCAACGCAGAATGCTTACAAAAACAGTAGTGGTGTTGCATATATGCAGGCTTATAAACTTCGATTTTTAGGAAATAACGGAGACTTTAAGAACCTTGTGACCTTTGGTGATTCAGATGAAGTAACCTTTTATATGAGAGGTAAAACCGTGTATTACGGTGTAAGGAACCATGGGAACGGTAAAATCCCTTCCGGTATTTACTCGATAAATACAGACGGAAAAAATAAGACCAGGATTACAAAAAAGGTTTCCAAAATATTAGGTGGTTATGGTTCAACTATTTTTACAATTTCCGGAAATAAAAAAACAGGATATAAGATTTATTCTGTTGTTAAAAAGAAAATAAAAAAACTCTTTGATGCATCAACAAATAAGATTACCTTGTTTAATGGTAGTATATATTATGGTAACAAGGCTTATGTAGTTGATTCCGGTAAAATAATCACCTTTAAAAATAAGGGTAAAGTATCATCAAATAGTTATATGTACTACATTAATAGCAAAGATTCCCTTATAAGACTTGACAAGGCAGGAAAGAAAACCACTATAGCTAAAAAAGTAACTGAAGTCCTTTATGCTAATGACGAGGATACCGTAATTTACACAAAAGGCGACACTTTCTACAGAAGAACAGGCACAGAAAAAGCCTGTGCCTTAACCACAAAAGATAAAATGAAGAAAAAATTATCGTATTATCCGGATGCTGATTATTTAAAAGATATCGATGTGGTAATTTTCGGTGTTGGGATAATGGATAATGCCGTTTACTTTAATGCTTTTTATGACTATAACTATATTGTTTCCGTTGATTTTGAAGGTGTTAAATTAAAACGTGTAAAAGGTGGATTCCTTGGTGATCCACATATCGACTCAATGGCCTGTATGGATGGTTATATTTACTATACTATTCTTACCGGTGGTGATGATGTTATGTCTTATCAATATAAAAAAATAGAGCATAATCATTTTTAAAAATTATCCCCCGTTCAAAAAACGGGGGACTTTTTGTATATTACTGTATCAACTTCCGTATTTTAGCTTCAGGTGTTCATCGTATAAATATTGAATAATTACCTTTCTGGTGATGATGCCAACAAAAATATTTCTGTCGTCAACAATGGGTACAAAGTTCTGGTCAAGACATTTAACAAGCAGTTTGTCAAAGGAAGCGGTGATTTTTTCAGCCTCGTTAAAGCTTTTCCGAAGCAGGTCGTGCACCTTTACCTTTTTTAAATCTATATCAGGGTTTTCCTTAATAAAATACAAAAAGTCTCCCTCGGTTATTGTACCCTTGTATTTTCCCTCTTTATTGATAACGGGAACAGCAGTGTATGAATTTGTTTGAAATACCGAAAGAGCAAATTCAACAGAGTCCTTTGAATTCAGATACATAATATTTGCTTTTGGTAATAAAAGTGATGGTATATTCATATTTTCTCTCCAATCCGAAAGTAACGTCGAGTAGTTATACTATAATATTATTAAAAAACAATCTCTTTAATAATCTCTTGTTTATAATTTGATTATATAACATAAAAGTGATATTAATGTGAAAATAGTGTGAAACATATAAAAATATCTAATTTGACATACAGCAATTTAGGTATTATAATTAAATTACTATACATTTCGAGGTAAAATTATGACAAAATTATATCTTGCCATTCCTTGCTACAACGAGGAAGAGGTTTTGTATGATACAACAAACAAGCTCACTGCAAAGTTAGATACAATGGTAGCTGAAGGAAAAATATCCCAAAGCAGTAAAATTGTGTATATTGATGATGGCAGTAAGGACAAAACCTGGGAAATTATTTCGGAGCTTCATAGCAAAAACAAATATGTAAACGGTATCAAAATGAGCCGTAACAGAGGCCATCAGAATACTCTTTTGGGTGGACTTATGACATTAAAGGACAGTTGCGACTGTGTGATTTCTATTGATGCGGATTTGCAGGACGACATAAATGCCTTTGATAAAATGATTGAAGATTATGAAAACGGTGCAGAGATTGTGTACGGTGTCCGCAGTAAGCGAGAAACTGACACAGCTTTTAAGAGAATGACTGCCCAATCCTTTTACAAAATACTTTCTGCACTTGGTGCAGAGGTGGTGTACAATCACGCAGATTTTCGCCTTATGAGTAGTAAAGCGCTCAATGCTTTGGCTGATTTTAAGGAAGTAAATCTGTTCCTTAGGGGACTTGTTCCGCTGATTGGCTACAAATCAACTACCGTTGAGTACGAGAGAAGCGAGCGGCTTGCAGGAGAAAGCAAATATCCTCTTAAAAAAATGCTTGGACTTGCCTGGGACGGAGTTACCAGCCTTTCTATGAAGCCTATCAGGCTAATTACATCAATGGGTGCAATAGTTTTCTGCATTAGTATTCTTATACTCATATACAGTTTTGTTATGTGGATAATCGGAAATACTGTTTCAGGCTGGACATCAACAGTTGTATCAATTTGGGCAATTGGCGGCTTGCAGCTTCTTGCAATAGGTATTGTTGGTGAATATATTGGAAAAATTTATATGGAAACCAAAGAAAGACCAAGATTTATAGTTGAAAAAGAACTTAAATAGTGTTATAATACAACCTAGTATGATATTAATTTAAACCGTTGAAGCGGAAGTAAAACGGCAAAAGACCTTTTTGTTATCTCACCTGTAAGTAAGCTTTGGCGAGGTTAACTTCAGAGAGCAGGGGATGGTGGAAGCCCTGCGGACACTATGCTGACAAATGGACCGCCGAGGGAGAGGTTAAACCTTTTTGGGAGTAGCCAATACGTATTCCTGCGTTAAAGGATAGAGGGTATAATTCTACTTTAGAATTATACTAAACTTGGGTGGTACCACGATAATTCGTCCCATACGCTTTTGTGTGTGGGACTTTTTTTGGTGATAATATGGAAAACTACAGCATAAATTTGCCTGATTATTCAATAGGCGATAATGTGTACAAAAATATAGCATCTGTTTGCCTGCCTTACGGAAAAAAGGCAGTTGTAATCGGTGGCCATAGAGCAATAGCTGCCGCAAAAGAAAAGCTTATAAATTCGGTGGATGGCAGTGAGCTTGTAATTAATGACTTTGTGTGGTACGGAGGAGAAGCAAGCTACGAAAATGTTGAAATGCTTAAAAACAACCAATCTGTCAAGACTGCCGATATGCTCTTTGCTGTTGGCGGGGGAAAGGCGCTTGACACAGTAAAGTGCCTGTCAAACAAAATCAACAAACCTGTATTTACCTTTCCTACAATATCAAGTAACTGTTCACCTGTTACCAGTGTATCAATTATGTATACGCCAAGCGGTGTGTTTAAAGAACCGTTCTTTTTCCCAAAACCCCCTGTTCATGCTTTTATTGATACAGAAATTCTGGCTTCGGCACCCTACAGATATATGTGGGCAGGTATGGGAGACACCTATGCAAAGTACTTTGAAAGTACAGTTTCCTCTCGTGGGGAGGAAACACTTGTTCACTATCACCGACTTGGTGTGGTAATAAGCGAAATGTGCCTTGAACCACTTTTGAAATATGGAAAAAAGGCGCTTGAGGACAATAAAAAAGGTGTTTCTTCCTATGAATTTCAGCAGGCTGTGCTGTCAATAGTAATAACAACAGGTATTGCCTCAATTCTTCTCACAGCAGAGCATATTATAGACTACAACACAGGTTTAGCACATGGTATATTTTATGCTCTTACTTCTTTTCCTCATATTGAGGAAAGACATCTTCACGGTGAGGTTGTGGGTTTTGGTGTGCTTATATTACTTCTTGTTGACAGGCAGTACCAAATGTTTGAGAAAATATATGAATTTAACAAAAGTATAAATCTTCCTGTTTGTATTGAGGATATTGAAATTACAGAGGAAGATTTAAGCAAGGTTATAAGCCTTGCAGTGCAAATGCACGACATTGACCATAATCCTTATATTATCACAGAGGATATGCTAAAGGACGCTTTTGACAAGTTGTCAATTTATAATACCGGTAAAAAGCTGGATATATAATATTCAGTAAAATCAAAACCTTAAGGAGGATAAAAAATGAAAAAAATTTTAGCTCTTATTTTGGCTGTTATGATGATGGCTGTAGTCTTTACAGGCTGTGGTGATGGCAAATCATCAGACACAAATGGTGAAGGAACAAAGAAAATTGCAATTATTCAGCATATGGAAAACGGTGCTTTTAACGATATGCGTCAGGGTGTTATTGACAAGCTGATTGCTGAAAAGTACATTACAAGTGAGGACGATGTAGACTATCAGTGTGCAGACGGTGACAGTACAAATCTTAACACAATTTGTCAGTCTGTTGCCAACGGCGACTACGATGCAGTTTTTACAATTGCAACTCCAGCAACGCAGGCTATGGTAAATATGGAAAGTGACATTCCTACATTCTTTGTAGCTGTTTCTGCTCCTGTTCCTGCAGGTGTTATCAGCGATATGAATAAGCCTGATATGAATGCAACAGGTACATCTAATGCAATTCCTGTTGATGAGATTTTTGCTCTTGCAAATAATATTACACCAGACGCAAAGAGCTTTGGTCTGCTCTATTCTTCAAAGACAGACTCTGCTGTAAACACAGTTGAGCAGGCTAAAAAGTACCTTGACGGTGAAAATATCTCCTACACAGAGGGTGCAGTTGTTGAAGACAACGAAATTTCCACAACAGTAGAAAATCTCTGCAAAAAATGTGATGCCATCTTTATTCCAAACGATGCTGTTATGCAGGCTGCAATGGGTACAATTACAGAAATTGCAAGAGAAAACAAAACTCCTGTGTACGGCTCATCTGCTACAATGGTAGACTCCGGCTGTCTTGCAACAAAGGCAATTGATGATAAGGGCATCGGCGAAAAAACTGCCGAGCTTGCTATAAAATACTTTAAGGGCACAAAGATTGAAGACATTCCTTCTATTGTTGTTCCTTACGATAACATCACTGTAAATACAGACGATGCAAAGGCTATCGGTGTTGATCTTGACAAGGTGGACTTTGGCGACGAAAATGTTATTAAGGTTACTGACGTAAAGCAGTAAATATTAATTTCCTGTAGGAACTTTTAAGTCTCCTACAGGAATAATTATAAATGGTACTTATTAAATTTAAGGGGTTTATTTATGGGCCTTAATGTTATTTACGGAGGTCTTGAGCTTGGTTTTATCTATGGAATTATGGCTCTTGGTCTTTACATATCCTTTAAAATTATGAATATTCCCGACCTTACCACTGACGGAAGTTTTACACTCGGTCTTGCTGTTTCCGCAGTGGTGGCTAACAAGGGTTATGGCGCTTTGGGAATTTTCCTTTCTTTTGGTGCAGGTTGCCTTGCAGGTCTTGTAACGGGATTTTTGCAGACAAAGCTGAGAATTCACC
>JAFLUK010000046.1 GCA_022508865.1 Oscillospiraceae bacterium
TAGTAGGGATTATCGGGGTTGTGATCTGTAGGGTCCCAGCTTAACTGTGAAGATGTTTTTATTTTCATTGAAGGGGGAGTGCCAAGAGGACCTTCTTTTTCGGAATCAAATACCTTAACAACCGTTCCTGCCTTGCAGTTGTCGTAAATCCACTTTGTGTCTGCAATTGCAAGTCTAACACAACCCATTGAAACGCTTTTTCCCAAGTTGTTGTAGTCCTGAACCTTTACAGAAGTAGGATCATTCATATTTTTATAGGGTACAGAGTGGAACAGAATATCTCCGTTAAACTGGGTAGTGTATTGCCCGTAAACATTGCCGAAAAGGGATTGCCATCTGCTTTTGTATGCAACGTAGAATTTGCCTGTGGGCGTGCCGCCATTAGCACCGCAGGAGCATATCATTGCCCTTACAGGCACATTGTAAACACCTTTTTTGTTGTAGGTGTACACGGTTACACAGTTCTTTGTTCTGTTTACCTCAACATAATAAAGATTCTTGCTGCTGTTGGATTTTTTGTTTTCTTCCAACCTTTTTTGGTTAGCGGTATAGGCTGTAGAAAAGGTCTTTGTGTTATTCTCTTTATTTTCCTTAACATTAACGGTGCAGCTTGAGCTGTAATAGCCTGCTGTTGCGGTAATTTTTACTTTGCCCTTTTTCAGAGCTGTCAAATTTCCCACAGGGCTTACGTGGACAATTTTGTTGTTACTGCTTGTCCATTCTATGTGGTCAAAGGCCTTGTTTTCCTTTGCCTCTATATTCAGCTTGTGAGTTTCTCCGGCTTTCATAGAAAAATTTTTTTCATTTAAGGTAAAAATATATGTGGAATAATCGGTGCCGTATGATATAGGGAGTACCTGTGCCTGTCCTGTGCCAAACCACTTGTCGCCCTGAAAAACATAAAGACCTCCGCCCACCGAAAGAGAAACAAGAAGCAGAAAAAATACAGCAAGAACAACCCTGCCGCTCTTTGTGTCAAGGTTTCTTTTCATATATCTTTTGTATCTTTTATATTTCTTCATAAAAATCTCCCTATATGGACAATAGCCCACAATAACCTATTATAAAATTCATAATACAATAAATTTTAATTTTTGTAAACAGAATTTTGTAGTTTCCAAAAACTGTGGTATAATAACCTCACGGCGTAAGCCAATGCTTTGCTGTGCAAACCATTGGACGCCCGGGAGAATATTGAAACAAAAAATCAGGGCTTTCAGCCCTTCGGAATTCGTCCTTTGCTGTGCAGAGCACAGTATATTAAACAATATAACAATAAGTCAAAAAGAGAGTGAAATAATGGGAAGTGCAATAGGTCATTTCAAAACAATAACAAAGCATAGACACAAGGTAATCAGCCATTGCAGAAAGGCGGGTATTTTGTGGCAGGGGTTAAGGCACGATTTGTCAAAATACAGCCCCGCAGAATTTATTCCGGGAGCAAAGTATTATCTTGGTACAAGAAGTCCCAACGAGGCAGAACGGGAAAAACAGGGATATTCCATGGCTTGGATGCATCATAAGGGAAGAAATCGTCACCACTACGAGTATTGGACAGATATAAATCTAAAGACAAAACAGATTGACCCTGTGAAAATGCCTGCAAAATATCTTGCAGAAATGTTTTGTGACAGAGTGGCGGCAGGAAAAATATATAACGGAAAAAATTACACGAACCATCACCCTTTGGATTATTTTATGAAGGGAAAGGCAAGACACCATATGCACCCCGAAACATCAAAGGAACTGGAAAAAATGTTGACTATCCTTGCTGAAAAAGGGGAGGACGCCGCTTTTGAATATGTGAGAACCATAGTAAAAAAGGGCGAATATTAATACAATATTATTGACAATCTTCCTGATAAATGAGATAATCAAATAAATACCCATTAAATTAGGTGTATACATTGCAATGTGAGATTGTAATTGCTGTGTATATGGTTAGTAAGGAGAATAGATTATGGCAAAAGAAATGGCAAAATCCTACAACCCAAAAGAGGTTGAGGACAAAATATATGATTTTTGGCTAAAGGGCAACTATTTTCATGCACAGGTAGACAAGGACAAAAAGCCCTATACTATCGTTATGCCGCCCCCAAACATTACAGGTCAGCTGCATATCGGTCACGCACTGGATTTGAGCCTGCAGGATACTATTATCCGTTGGAGAAGAATGCAGGGTTACAGTGCCCTTTGGTTGCCGGGAACAGACCACGCATCAATTGCCACAGAGGCTAAAATTGTCGAGGCTATGCACAAGGAAGGCGTTACCAAGGATGACTTAGGACGTGAAAAATTCCTTGAGCGTGCGTGGGACTGGAAGCGTGAATACGGCGGAAAAATCACAAAGCAATTCAGAAAACTCGGCTCAAGCTGCGACTGGGAGCGTGAACGCTTTACAATGGACGAGGGATGTTCAAAGGCTGTAAAAGAGGTTTTTGTAAGACTCTATAATGAGGGAAAAATCTACCGCGGCAACAGAATGGTAAACTGGTGCCCTCACTGCGGAACATCAATTTCAGATGCCGAAGTTGAATACAAGGAGCAGAACGGTCATTTTTGGCATTTGCTGTATAAAGTTAAAGAAACAGGAGAATATCTTGAAATTGCGACTACACGTCCTGAAACTATGCTGGGTGACACTGCTGTTGCAATTAACGAGGCCGACGAGAGATATAAACATCTGCACGGTTTTCACGTTATTTTGCCTCTTCTTAATAAGGAAATTCCTATTGTTTGCGATGAGCACGCAGATATGGAAAAGGGTACAGGCGTAGTAAAAATCACACCTGCACATGACCCTAATGACTTTGAGGTTGGACAAAGATGTAATCTTCCCATTGTTCGTTGCTTTACATATGACGGTCATATGACAGGGGAGGCTGATGTTGCAGAATATGAAGAGCTAAAGGCAAAGGGTCAGCTTGCAGAAAATGAACCGGAGGTTCTTGACTGCGGAAAATATGCAGGCATGACAACAGAAGAAGCAAGAAAAGTAATCCTTGCTGATTTGCGGACTATTGGCGCATTAAAGGAAACAGAGGATTTGACCCACGATGTTGGTACCTGCTACCGTTGCCACACTACGATTGAACCAATGGTTTCAAAGCAGTGGTTTGTAAAAATGGCTCCTCTTGCAAAACCTGCAATTGAATGCGTTAAGGATGGCAAGACAAAATTTATTCCGGAACGATTTGAAAAGGTTTATTTCCATTGGATGGAAAATATCAAGGATTGGTGTATTTCACGTCAACTTTGGTGGGGACACAGAATTCCTGCATGGTACTGCGACGATTGCGGTGAAATTACTGTTTCAAAGGATGAGGTTCATACCTGTTCAAAGTGCGGAAGCACTCACATTCACCAGGACGAGGACACTCTGGACACATGGTTCAGTTCTGCACTCTGGCCTTTCTCAACATTAGGCTGGCCGGACAAAACTCCTGAACTTGAATATTTTTATCCAACAAACACACTTGTAACGGGCTATGACATTATTTTCTTCTGGGTTGCAAGAATGATTTTCTCCGCATGCGAACAGACAGGAGTACAGCCCTTTGATACAGTTTTTATTCACGGTATTGTAAGAGATGAGTTGGGACGCAAAATGTCAAAATCCCTTGGCAACGGACCTGACCCTCTAGAAGTAATATCAAAATACGGCGCAGATGCACTGAGATTTCTTCTTGTAACAGGTAACTCTCCCGGAAATGACATAAGATATTCCGAGAAAAGAATAGAGTCCTGCTCAAACTTTGCCAATAAGCTTTGGAACGCATCTCGCTATGTTCATATGAATATTGACGACTATAATGTTAAGAATGAGCTTCCAAATACACTGGAAACAGAGGACAAGTGGATTCTTGATACCCTCAACAATGTGGCAAAAGAGGTTACGGAAAATCTTGAAAAGTTTGAACTTGGTATAGCACTTTCAAAGATTTATGACTTTATCTGGAACAGCTACTGTGACTGGTATATTGAGCTTTGCAAGGCAAGACTTCAGAGCGAGGGAGAAACAGCGCAGAATGCACGTCAGGTGCTTATATATGTACTTGACAAAATCCTTAAATTGCTCCACCCATTTATGCCCTTTATCACAGAGGAAATATGGCAAACCATTCCTCACGATACAGACGGGGAAGCACTTATGGTTGAAAAATATCCCGAATTTTCAGAAGAACTTTGTTTCCCACAGGAAGCAGAGGAAATGAAAAAGGTTATGGAGGCTATTACGGCAATTCGTACACAGCGTAACGAAATGAATGTTCCGCCGTCAAAGAAGGCAAAGCTTTACATTGCAACAGCAATTCCGCAGACCTTTAAGAATGGGGACAAGTTCTTTATTAAGCTTGCATCTGCAAGTGAGGTGGAAATCAGCGATTCCTTTGATATTGACGGTGCAGTAACCGTTGTTACGGGAGATGCCAAAATTTATATTCCAATGGACGAACTTGTTGACAAGGAAGCAGAACTTCAAAGACTTAACAAGGAGCTTAAACAGGTTGAAAAAATGCTTGCACAGGACGAGGGCAAGCTGAACAATCAGGGCTTTATGAGCAAGGCTCCCGAAAAGGTTATTGAAAAAATCAAGGGACAGGCAGAAAAGGAAAGAGAAAAAATCGCCCTTATCAATGCAGCCATTGAAGCTTTGAAATAATTAAAAACACCAAAAAAGCCGAGAGGAATTATTTGTAAAATCCTCTCGGCTTTTTAAATTGTTAAGATAAACTATTAAGAAAAATTTTAAGCTAAAAATTCTGTCATAACCTTGATTGAATTTTCTGCGGCCAGAACACGGAATTTTTCAAAATCTACAAATTCGTTGTTGTTAAAGTCGTCGCTTATAGAACGGAGAACTGCAAAAGGCACCTTGTTTCTGTAGCAAACCTGACCAACTGCACCGCCCTCCATTTCACAGCAAAGGGCATTAAATTCATCTGCAATAAACTTTCTTCTTTCAATGCTTGCAACAAAGGTGTCGCCGGTGGCAACTCTGCCCAGCTTTGTGTTTACATTCTTTAGCACCTTGCAGCAATCAAAAAGTTTTTCATAGGTAGCTTTGTCAGCAGGAATGTCAATTCTCTTTTCGTCTGTGTACCATATTTCACCTCTGGGGTCGCCCATTTCAGTACCGTCCATATCGTGTTGAACACAGTCTTTTGATACCACTATGTCACCGATTTTCAAATCTTTAGAAAGACTGCCTGCAATACCCGAGTTTATAATCACATCAGGGTTGTAGCGGTCAATCATAATCTGTGTTCCGATTGCCGCATTTACCTTGCCAATGCCGCATTCCAGCAGTACAACATCTTTATTGTTGATTTTACCGCTTATAAAGTCAAGACCTGCATAGGTGTTTTTTTTGTACTCATTCATAAGTGTCTTTAGCCCGTCAACCTCAATTTTCAGGGCGCATATAATTCCTGTCATAGCTGTTCCTCTTTTCTTTACTTGGGTTATTCCATATTTTCTGTCTCGTACATTATTGTTGTAAGGGCAACCAGCGGTGCAGTTTCTGCACGCAAAATTCGTTTGCCCAGTGTTGCTTTTCTGCCGTCGTTATCTGTTACAAGGCTGACTTCTTCACTGCTAAAGCCGCCCTCGCTGCCAATAAAAATACTTATTTCCTTTGGTCTGCTCTCCAAAACAGATTTAAGGCTGTCGCCCCCCAATTCGTAGAAAATCACCTTTTCTCCCCTTGCGGATAATACGGCTTCCTTAAAGGAAATACACTCCTGCACCTTTGGTATAATTCCCCTGCCGCTTTGCATTGCGGCCTGTTTTGCAATCTTTTGCCAGCGTGGTATTTTCTTTGATAAGGATTTTTTGTCGGGACGGCTTACACATCGTGAGGATATTACAGGGACAATTTCCGTAACTCCGATTTCCACTGATTTTTGAATAATCAGTTCCATTTTATCCCCTTTGGGAAGTGCCTGATACAGTGTTACCTTAACGTCAGGCTCAGCAACGCTCATTTCCCTTGATATAACAGAGAGGTCTACCATATCACCCTCTGTATTTTCCACAACGCAGTTGTAAATTGTACCGCTTGGGGAACACAGGGTCAGTTCTTCGCCCTTGTTCATTCTCAGACTTTTGATTATGTGTCTGCCGTCCTCACCGGACAGTGTGTATTCATTTGTTATAATTTCTTCATCAACAAAAAAATGTGGCATAGCAAAGAACCCTCTTTCCTATAATAATATAACAGAACGCCGATTTAATTGCAATAACAATTGTTTTTTGAAATTATTATGCTATGAGTAATTATAGAAACAGAGGTGTAATTATGGCTATACTCATAACAGACAAAGGTTATGAAGAAAAATTAAATGCACTTAAAGAAATGAATATTGATATGGATAAAATAGAAAGCTGTCTTGTGCCCCTGCTTGATGAAAAGGGTTTGAAAATTGCAACAGCAGAGAGCTGTACAGGGGGTATGATTTCTCAAAGAATAACAAATGTAAGCGGGGCAAGCAATGTATTTGACTGCGGAGTGTGCTCCTACGGAAACTGCATCAAGGAAAAAATACTTGGGGTAAAAGAAGAAACACTAGACGCCTTTGGTGCTGTCAGTGAAGAAACAGCCAAAGAAATGTGTGAGGGAATAAGGGCTGTTGCCCAATCACATATTGGGATTTCTACAACAGGAATAGCAGGGCCAACGGGAGGAACCAAGGATAAACCCGTGGGACTTGTATATATTGGCGTAGCGTTTTTGGGAAAAACCACAATATATAGAGCAGAGCTGTGCCGCTATAAACAACATAGCCGTAACGAGGTAAGACATATGGCTGCAAGCCTTGCTCTTGCCCTGGCTTATGAAGAAACAGAGAAATACAGAAGAATAGAAAATGCTTGATTTTTGTCGGGTTTTATGATAAAATTCTACTTGATAGTTCTGTGCAAATTTTATGTGTTTTTACGGTATAAAATACATACTTAACTACGGTAATTCTATACGGATTAGATATAAAAAATTAAAATTTAATTGTAGAACGGAGTTGACATTATGGCAAGAGAAGCCGGCATTTTAATGCCAATTACCAGCTTATCATCTCCTTACGGAATTGGTACTCTTGGTAAAGAAGCCCGTGCTTTTGCAGACTTTTTGAAGAAAGCAGGTCAGAAAATCTGGCAGATTCTCCCTGTAGGACCTACAAGCTACGGCGATTCACCTTATCAGTCTTTCTCTACCTTTGCAGGAAACCCTTATATGATTGACCTTGACACATTAAAGGACGAGGGCTTGTTAACACAAGAGGATATTGACAAGGGCTATTGGGGTGACGATCCATTTGAAATTGACTATGCTACAATTTATTGGTACAGATTTGATGTGCTGAAAGTTGCTTATGAGAATTTCAAGAAGAACTGTGACCAAAAACCCTTTACTTCTTTCAAAAGAAAGAACAGCAAGTGGTTAAAGAACTATGCTCTTTATATGGCAGTTAAAAAGTCTTTTGATATGAAGGCGTGGACAGAATGGCCGGATGAAGATATTAAGTTGAGAGAGCCTGCCGCAGTTAAAAAGTACGAAAGAAAGTTCAAGGACGAAATCGGTTTCTGGAGCTTTTTGCAGTACAAATTTTATGAGCAGTGGGAGTCCTTCAGAGAATATGTAAACGGTCTTGGTATTAAAATTTTGGGCGATATGCCAATCTATGTGGCTATGGACTCCGCAGATACCTGGGCAAACCCTGAAATTTTCTGGTTTGACGAGGATAATGTTCCTGTTTGTGTTGCAGGCTGTCCTCCCGACTATTTTTCAGCAACAGGTCAGTTGTGGGGTAACCCGCTTTACGATTGGGATTATCTCAAGGAAACTGACTATGAATGGTGGTTCAACAGAATTGAGGCTGCTGCAAAGCTTTTTGATATTTTGAGAATTGACCACTTCAGAGCCTTTGACACATTCTATGCAATTCCATACCCTGCAGAAAATGCTATTGGCGGAGACTGGTATGACGGTCCGGGAATTGAGTTCTTTGAAATGATGAAAGAAAAACTTGGTGATTTGCCAATCGTTGCAGAGGATTTGGGTGACCTTTTTGACAGCGTTAAGGAACTTCTTGACGATACCGGTTATCCGGGAATGAAGGTTCTTGAATTTGCATTTGACAGTGGCGAAGCTAACGATTACCTTCCGCACAACTACACAGAAAACTGTGTTGTTTATACAGGTACACACGATAATGATACTCTTATGGGTTGGGTTGAAACTGCTAAACCGGAGGACATTGCATACGCAAGACAGTACTGCAAAATGCCTGAATGGGAAGCATTTAACTGGGGTTTAATCAGAACAGCCTATGAAAGTATTGCCGATACTGCAATTATCCAGATGCAGGATATTCTTGGTCTTGGTACAGAGGCAAGAATTAATGTTCCTTCAACACTTGGCGGCAACTGGGTTTGGAGAATTGACAGCAGTGTATTGACAGATAAACTTGCTAACCAGCTTATGGAAATGGTAAAGGCAAGTTCAAGACTGGAGGAAAATTAAAATGAGCATTATTGAAAACCTTGAATTAACAGCAAAAAACAAGTATTGCAAAACTCTCAAAGAGCTTTCACCTTCTGAACTGCACCTTTGTCTTGGTCAGGCTATTATGGGTGAGATTTCTTCTGACTGGGAAAAGTCAAAGAAAAAGCACGCTTCCAAGAGAAGAGCTTACTATTTTTCAGCAGAATTCCTTATGGGCAGAATGATTTACAATAATCTCTACTGTATGGGTATTCTTGATTCAACAAAGAAGTTGTTAAAGACTAAGGGTGTTGACATCAATGTATTTGAAGACATTGACGACGCTGCTCTTGGTAATGGCGGTCTTGGCAGACTTGCTGCTTGCTTCCTTGATTCAGCAGCAACACAGGAGGTTCCCCTTGACGGCTATGGTATCCGTTACAAGTACGGCCTTTTCAAGCAGTTGATTAAAGACGGCTATCAGGTAGAAGTTGCCGACAACTGGCAGAGATTTGAAGACCCATGGTGTATTCGTCGTGAGGAAGATACTGTTGAGGTTCACTTCCAGGGTCAGACAGTTAAGGCTGTTCCATACGATATGGCTGTTATCGGCTACGGCGGAAAGAACATTATTACACTTCGTCTGTGGCAGGCAGAGCCCGTTGAAGAATTCGATTTCCTTTCATTCAATTCTTCAAAGTATGATCAGGCTGTTAAGGCTAAAAATGATGCCGAGAATATTTCACAGGTTCTTTATCCTAACGACAACACACACGAGGGCAAGCTCCTCAGACTTAAGCAGCAGTACTTCTTCTGTTCAGCTTCACTTCAGGATATTATTAAGAAATATAAGGCAAAGTACGGCAACGACTTCAGCCACTTCTCGGAGCATGCAGCTATTCAGCTCAACGATACACATCCTGTTGTTTCTATCCCTGAACTTATCAGACTTCTGGCACTTGAGGGTATAGGCTTTGATGATGCTCTTGCAATTGCACAGAAGACATTTGCTTATACAAACCATACAGTTCTTGGTGAAGCGCTTGAAAAGTGGAACAAAAACTTAATCAGAGAATTAATCCCTGAAATTCTTACAATTATTGAAAGAATTGCAATTTACGAATATAACGATATGCACCAGAAGGGTGTTAGTGATAAGCAGTTTGCAGAAAAAATGGCTATCATTGACGGTGACCTTGTACATATGGCAAGACTTGCTTGCTATGTTGGTTCATACGTTAACGGTGTTGCATGGATTCACACAGAAATTCTTAAGGATGATGTTCTTAAGGAATGGTATCAGCTTTATCCCGAAAGATTCCAGAACAAGACTAACGGTATCACACAGAGAAGATGGCTTGGTCTTTGTAACCCTGAACTTGCTGACTTTATTACAGAAAGAGTTGGTGACGGCTGGTTAAAGGATCTTTCCGTTCTCAAGGGTCTTGAGGAAAATATGGATGCAAAGACTGTTCGTGCATTCAACACAATTAAGAAGAAGAAGAAAACACAGCTTGCAAAGTATATCAAGGAAACAGAGGGTGTTGATATTGACCCAACATTTATCTTTGATATTCAGGTTAAGAGACTTCACGAATATAAGAGACAGCTCCTCAACGCTTTCTCCATTATGATGATTTACTTCAAACTGAAGAAGGGTGAGCTTAAGGATTGGCAGCCAACAGCATTTATATTTGGTGCCAAGGCAGCTCCGGGCTACGCAAGAGCAAAGGCTATCATCAAGTATA
>JAFLUK010000047.1 GCA_022508865.1 Oscillospiraceae bacterium
AAAATGGGAGTTTGTCTTGACACCTGCCATGTGTTTGACGGCGGATATGACATTGTAAACAGCCTTGAGGAAGTGCTGGAGGAATTTGACAAGGTAATAGGTCTTGACAAACTAAAAGCTATCCATATGAACGACAGCAAAAATTATCTTGGCTGCCACAAGGACAGACACGAAAAAATCGGAGTGGGAGCAATTGGGCTGGATACAATGGTAGAAATTATCAATCATCCAAAGCTTAAGCACCTGCCGTTTTTCCTTGAAACGCCAAATGAACTTGAGGGCTACAAGACAGAAATTGCCCTGTTGAGAAAAAATTATATTGATTAAATAATGTTATTATTTGGATAGACAATAATTAAAATTCTATAAAATTTTGAAACAAAAAAACAATCGGTGCAAACTCTTTTTGAGATTGCACCGATAATTTTTTGATAAATTTAGGGTAATTTTTATTTATTCTTCAAAACAGTAACCTTACATTTGGCGTACTTTTTACTGCCGTCTTTGGCGGTTGCTTTAATGTAGCAAACACCCTTTTTCGTTGCAGTTACCTTACCCTTTTGGTTTACTTTTGCAATTTTACTTTTTGTGGTTGTCCACTTTACTTTCTTGTTATTTGCATTTGTAGGAGTACAGGTTGCCTTCAGAGTACATTTTTTCCCTTTTTTCTTCAGAGTCACGCTTGTTTTGTTCAGCTTTACCTTGGTAACAAGCTGTTTTATTGTAATCTTATACTTAACAGACTTAGAAATTCCTGCGGCTACAGTCACTGTTGCTGTAACATAGCAAGTACCTTTTTTCTTTAACGTTACCTTTCCGTTGCTGTTGACACTTGCCACTGTTGTATTTGTACTTTTCCATGCAATTGAGAGTATTTCTCTTGGGTCAACTTCAGGCTCTGTGGGAACAACCGGCTGTGTAACATATGTTGGAACAACAACCTCTGTGTTTTCTGTAGCGGTTGATTCATTTTCTGTATTAAAATCAAGGCAATGGTCTGTTCCGGAAACTGTTGAAGATGTTTCTGTTGTTGGCTGGGTTTCGGGCTCTGTTTCAGGTTCTGTTGATGGTTCCGTTGCGGGAGGAGTCGGCTGGGGGATATTCATACTGTCCACAACAGACTTTGTATCCAGCTTCAATTTGTAATATTGAGAATTGCTCTTTCTGTTAAAAACATAGGTATTATTTTTTTGGGATACAGGTGTTGCCTTTGTTACAGTTGGCTCATAAGAGCTTTTCCTAACCTTGTCATACCAGAAGTTAAGGTCCACTCTGCCGCTCATACCGCTTACTGTACCATCGCTTGTGCACTGCCACATTGTATAGCTTTTCTTGTAATCACACTGATAGTTATATTGGGCAACCCACTTGTACCAAGAGGTATTATTAAATGCAGAATCTGTGAGATAATTGTTCCACCAATTCAAATTCGCGTAGATACCTACCTCATAGCCCTCCTTCTGAATAGCGTTACAGAAGGTTTTTGCCATTGATCCAAGGGTCGCCTTGCTAAGCTTTGTTTGAGAATAATCCTCCAAATCGTAATAAACAGGAAAATCCAGCTTATATCCCTTTATAAGCCTTAACACGTGTTTTGCTTCTGACAGCGCCTGATTATTATTCATTGCATAGGAATATATATAAACACCAAAAGGAATTTTATTGGCAACACAGGCATCAGCATTTTTCTTAAAATATGTATCGTCCTGATATGTGTAGTTATCTCCGTAGCCTACACGAATAATTGCATAGTCCACATCGCTCTTTTTTACCTTTGCCCAATCAATATTACCATTCCACTGGCTTACATCTGCGCCCTTCATTGTTGCGCCCTTAATTACATTTCCGTAGCTGTTAATATAGCCGTCCTTGGTCTTGGACCATGGCACAAAGGAGCCTGATGCACCGGAAGAAAACAGTTCTCCGGAGTCATACGCATTGTCAGGCACGCCGTTTGTATACCTCCAGCTGTTAAGCGGAGCATATGATGATAGCTTACTTAAATCTGCACTGCTTACTGCAAATACTGTTGAAAAAAACATAATTACAGACAAAATAATAGCTGAAAATTTCTTCATTTTATACCTCCAATATAAAGAATATTAAATTAATTATAACACAAAACTACAAAGTTGTGTTAAAAAATTTAAAATTTTCAAGATGGTAAATATTAAAACACAACTTATTCAAACGGTTAAGACGGAAAATACACCCCCATAAAATGGAGGTGTATTACCGGAAAAAAGAACATTATGAAATATAACAAAACAATACAATAATTTCTTATATATAAATTTTCAAAGTGTGTAATCTTCTTTAACACAGGTTTATTTTATCACTATTGCACACATTTTTCAAGTGATAACAGGGTAAGATATATTAAGTTTATACAACTTTTTAAAGATTTGTATATATTGCAATAATTGCTTGTTTACATTTTTGCACATTGCACAAAGCCCTTTAGTCAACATCTACTAAATACTTCTGCTATCTTTGTTTATTTCTACTATTGTTATTGTAATTTTGCCCAATGATATTTTTTGTCAATAAGCCTGTAAAATACACAAAAAGCGCAACGCGTTGATTAATAAACAATAAAAAGGCTCACCTTTTGGTGAGCCTTCATAATATTTGAACCAAATCAGATAAGTTCGATAATAGCCATTTCTGCAGCATCGCCACGACGAGGACCAATCTTTGTGATTCTTGTGTAACCGCCGTTTCTGTCAGCATACTTTGGAGCAATTTCAGTAAAAAGTTTGTGTGTTACAGATTCCTTTGTAACAAAACCCATTACCATTCTCTTGTTGTGAAGAGTGTCTTCCTTGGCAACTGTAATCATCTTCTCTGCCATAGAAGAAACGTCCTTTGCACGAGCAAGAGTTGTTTCGATTTTGCCATTTTCAAATAGGAAAGTTACCATAGCTCGAAGCATAGCCATTCTGCTATCGGTAGCTCTACCCAGCTTTCTTGTTCTTGGCATTTGTGTGTCACTCCTTTACCCTAAATATTGGAATTAAGCAAGCACTGATTAAATATGGCACCCAAAAATGAATTCAGGTTGAGTACTAAATTACCGCTACGATTTAATCAGTGGTTACTTTAAGTTGTAATTATTATTCGTCTTCGTTACGAAGGCTGAAACCTAAGCTGTTAAGCTTCTGTACAACTTCCTCAAGTGATTTACGACCAAGGTTACGAACCTTCATCATATCTTCCTCACTCTTGGAAATTAAATCTTCAACAGTGTTGATACCTGCACGCTTCAGGCAGTTGAATGAACGAACAGAGAGGTCAAGCTCTTCAATTGTCATTTCAAGCACCTTTTCCTTGCCCTTGTCGTCCTTTTCAACCATAATCTCTGTTGTTGAGCCCTTGTCTGAAAGGTCAACAAACAGGTTCAGATGCTCTGTAAGAACCTTGGCTGCAAGAGAAACAGCTTCCTGTGCATTGATTACACCGTTTGTCCAAACGTCAATAGTCAGCTTATCATAGTCTGTAATCTGACCAACACGAGTGTTGTCAACAGTGTAATTAACCTTGAGTACAGGTGTGTAGATTGAGTCAATCGGAAGCACACCGATAACATTGTTACCTGCAAGCTGCTTGTTCCTCTCGCCGGGAACATAGCCTCTGCCCTTGTCAAGTGTGATTTCCATATTGAGCATTGCACCCTCACCAAGGGTAGCAATATGGAGGTCTGGAGTAAGGATTTCGACATCGCTGTCAGCCTTAATTGCATCTGCCTTAACTTCACAAGGACCTGTAGCAGAAATTTCTACTGTTTTAGGGCCGTTGTCGTTAAGCTTGCATACCAAACTCTTCATGTTAAGAACGATTTCTGTAACATCTTCTTTTACTCCAGGAATTGTTGAAAATTCGTGAAGCACGCCATCAATCTTTATTGATGTAACAGCAACACCCTCAAGGGATGAAAGAAGAACTCTTCTTAAACTATTACCTAAAGTGTTGCCAAAGCCTCTTTCAAGCGGTTCAACAACAAATCTGCCGAATTTACCATCTGAGGAAAGTTCCTCAACCTCAATTCTTGGCTTTTCGATTTCGATCATTAGCGAATTCCTCCTTATATAATAGCAACATGGTTACTATAGTTGTAATCTGTTGGTGGTTAGATGGATTACTTGGAGTACAACTCGACGATAAGATGTTCTTCAACAGGGAAGTCAATATCTTCTCTCTCGGGGTTAGCAATAACCTTACCGCCTAAAAGATTTTCTGCCTTTTCAAGCCACTTTGGAGTAACAATAGCCTTTGTTTCTCCGTCAGCAATTGACTTGAATCTTGTTGTTGAACAGCTCTTTTCCTTAACTTCGATAACATCGCCAACCTTAACGATGTATGAAGGAATGTTAACCTTCTTGCCGTTAACTGTAAAGTGGCTGTGGTTAACAAGCTGTCTTGCTTCTCTTCTTGTTGCAGCCAGACCAAGTCTGAATACAACATTGTCAAGTCTTTTTTCGATTAATGTGAGAAGAACAGTACCTGTCTTACCCTCTGCTTTTGCAGCCTTGTCATAGTAAGCTCTGAACTGCTTCTCCATAATACCATAAACAAACTTTACCTTCTGCTTTTCGTTGAGCTGTAAGCAATATTCGCTCTTCTTTCTTCTAGAGTTACCGTTAGGGTTTCTGTTAGAATTCTTGTTGGAATATCCCATTACAGCAGGGGAAATTCCAAGTGCTCTACAACGCTTTGCAATAGGTTGCATATTCTTAGCCATAGATTTTTTCCTCCTTAAATACTATACTCGTCTTCTCTTTGGAGGACGGCATCCGTTATGTGGGATTGGTGTAACATCTTTAATCATTGTTACCTCAAGACCTGCTGACTGCAGTGCTCTGATTGCAGCTTCACGACCTTGACCCGGGCCCTTAACATAAACTTCTACGGACTTCATTCCGTGTTCCATAGCAGCCTTGGCTGCTGTTTCTGCTGCTGACTGTGCTGCGAATGGTGTAGACTTTCTTGAACCTCTAAATCCAAGCTCACCTGCGCTTGCCCAGGATACAGCATTACCATTTGTATCAGAAATTGTTACAATAGTATTATTAAATGTTGACTGGATATGTGCTGCGCCTTTTTCGATATTTTTTCTATCACGGCGACGGCGTACAGTCTTTTTAGTTGCTGCCATTGCTTAATCCTCCTTACTTCTTCTTGTTAGCCATTGTTTTGCGTGGACCCTTACGAGTTCTTGCATTTGTCTTAGAACGCTGGCCTCTTACAGGTAAGCCCTTTCTATGACGAACACCACGGTAACAACCGATTTCAATAAGTCTCTTGATATCAAAAGCAATGTCACGGCGAAGGTCGCCTTCAACAACACAATTCTTATCAATATAATCTCTTAACTTAGATACATCTTCCTCTGTTAAGTCTCTGACTCTAGTGTCAGGATTAACACCTGTTGCAGCAATAATGTCTGTTGCAGTTTTTCTACCAATACCATAGATATAAGTTAAACCGATTTCAACTCTTTTGTCTCTTGGTAAGTCAACACCTGCTATACGAGCCATTGTGCACCTCCATAAATTTCTTAAATTTCTTAAAGTTACTTAATTTTCTAGTAATTAACCCTGACGCTGTTTGTGCTTTGGGTTTTCGCAGATTACCATAATTTTACCGTGTCTTTTGATAATCTTGCACTTATCGCAAATTTTCTTTACTGAAGGTCTGACTTTCATTAATTATCATTCCTTTCTAAAAACAATGTTTATATACTTATATGAATTACTTGGTTCTCCAAGTAATTCTGCCTCTTGTCAGGTCATATGGAGACATTTCCACAGTAACCTTGTCACCCGGCAAAATACGAATGTAATTCATTCTTAATTTACCTGAAATTACGGCCAGAATTTCGTGACCGTTCTGAAGCTCAACCTTGAATTGTGCGTTTGGCAAAGCTTCTTTTACTGTACCTTCTACTTCAATAACATCTTGTTTAGACATTATAATCCTCCGAACTCTCTGATTGTGTTTTTAATCTCTCGATTAGTACTATACTTTTCAGCAAGGCTATTGGTTTTTTGCAGATGAATCAGCTTCTTTTTCTTTGGAAGCTGAACTTTTCTTCTTTTGCCGTCGGCAATAAAGGCATATTTGCCCTCCATCCTTATGACAACAAAGAAGCCATCCTTGTCACGACCTGCCTTTGCCTTTACTATACTGCCCTGTTTAATCATCTTTTCCTCACTTTATGTCAGGAATTGTCAAAATTTTAGGGCCGTCTGATGTGATGGCTACAGTGTGCTCAAAGTGAGCAGCCAGACTTCCGTCGACAGTGACTGTTGTCCACTCGTCAGACAAAACCTTTACCCTGTAGTCACCGGCATTAACCATAGGTTCAATGGCAATGGTCATACCCGGTATTAACCGAACACCTCTGCCGGGAGTCCCATAGTTAGGTACACTGGGTTCTTCATGTAACTTCGCACCTACGCCGTGGCCGACAAAATCTCGTACCACCGAGTAACTGCGATCTTCGACATACTTCTGAACAGCAGACCCGATATCGCCAACACGATTACCTGCCTTAGCCTGTTTTATCCCTTCGTACAGACTTTCTTCTGTTGCCTTTAACAGTGCCTCTGCTTCTGCACTGACCTTTCCGCATTTAAAGGTATAGCAATTATCTCCGTGGAAGCCGTCTAAAAAAGCTCCAACATCAATGCTTACTATGTCACCCTCTTTAAGAATCTGTTTCTTGCTTGGTATGCCATGGATAACCACATTGTTAACTGAAATACACGCACTTGCCGGAAATCCACCATAACCGAGAAAGGAAGGCTTGCCGCCTTCTTTCTCGATATACTTGCGGACAATAGTATCTATTTCAAGGGTTGAAACACCCGGTTCAACCGCCTTTCCGGCTACTACAAGAGCATTTGCAGAAACTCTGCAAGCTTCTTCCATTTTTTGAAGTTCTCTTGAAGACTTGATTACTATCATGGTGTAAACCTCTTATTTAAGGGCAGCCATTACAAGCTCTTTGGTTGCTTCAATAGTGTCCTTACCAACAACTATTTTCAACTTACCTTGAGCATCATAATAGTCCTTGAGAGGTTCTGTTTCTTTGTGATAGGTTTCAAGACGTGTTTTAACAGTCTCAATCTGATCATCCTTACGCTGAATAAGGGCGCCTGTGCAAACATCGCAAACACCTTCAATTTTTGAAGGCTTGCTTTCTGTGTGGTAGGTCTTACCGCACTTTTCACAGACACGGCGTCCGGACATTCTTTTTACGATAACTTCGTCCTTAACCTCAATGTCAAGTACAAGGTCAATGTCAACGCCCATAGAGTCCAGAGCCTCAGCCTGAGGAATAGTTCTTGGAAAACCATCAAGGATAAAGCCGTTCTTGCAGTCGTCAAGGGCAATTCTGTCCTTAACAATGCCGATTACAACTTCGTCAGGAACAAGAGCGCCTGACTCCATATATGATTTTGCCTTAAGTCCCATCTCAGTGCCGGATTTCAGCGCTTCTCTAATCATATCTCCTGTGGAGATTGTAGGGATATTAAGTTCTTTGCTGATAATTTCAGCCTGTGTGCCTTTACCGGCACCGGGAGCACCTAATAAAATTAATTTCATTTTAAAACTCCTAATTAGTCAAGGAAACCCTTGTAATGACGCATCATCATCTGGGATTCCAGCTGTTTTGATGTTTCAAGTGCAACACCAACAATGATGATAACAGATGTACCACCCATTGAGAGACCTCTCATATCTGTTGCAGCAGCATATATAAGTGGAAGTAATGCTATAAGTGCAAGGAAGAGAGAACCTATAAGTGTAATTCTTGAAAGAATCTTTGAAATAAATTCTACTGTTGGCTGGCCGGGTCTGATACCGGGGATTGTACCGTTGTTCTGCTTCAGATTGTTTGCCATTTCTATTGGATTGTACTGAATAGTAGTATAGAAATAAGCAAAAGCAATAATAAAGATAAAGTAGAGCAACATATACAACCAGCCTTCTGTGCTGAATGCATTGAAGAAGCTGTTCCAGAAGCCTGATGTTGGGTTCCAGAACATCTTGATTGTGCTTGGGATTGAAAGAATTGAAGAAGCAAAGATGATTGGAAGAACTCCGCCGAGAGCAACCTTGATTGGAAGGTGGCTTGACTGACCGCCGTACATCTTTCTGCCCACAACACGCTTTGCGTACTGAATTGGAATCTTTCTTTCTGAATCCTGCATAAATGTAATAACCCAAACAACTGCAAGGAATACTACAACCCAAAGTGGAACAAGAACATAGAACTGTGAGCTGCCCTGGGCTGCTGCATCAAGATACTGTCCAAGAACACTGATTGTGTAAGGGAAACGAGCAATAATACCTGCAAAGAGAAGGATTGAGATACCGTTGCCGATACCGTACTGGTTGATCTGTTCGCCCATCCACATCATAAGCGCTGTACCTGCTGTAAAAGCAAGAACAATGATGATACCGGAGTAAACAAGGTCAAAGCCTTCACTGTAGGTTGTTACATTTTTTTGGTAGAGATAGAAGAAGTAAGCGCCACCCTGAATAAGACCAAGGAGAACTGTTACATATCTTGTAATCTTACCAATCTTCTTTCTGCCAACCTCGCCCTCTTTTGACATTCTCTCAAGTGGAGGAATGGCAACTGTGAGGAGCTGCATAATGATTGAACTGTTGATATATGGAGTAACACCCATTGCAAACAGTGTTGCATTTGAGAACGCACCGCCGGACAGTGTGTTAAGATAACCAAGCATTGAGCTTGAAGCACCGTTATTAATGTCTGAAAGCGGAGCCATCAAATTGCTGAGTGCTGTCATATCAAGGAACGGAACAGGAATAACTGAACCGATTCTGAATACTAATACAATAAGAAAAGTAAACAGTATTTTCTTTCTTAAATCCGGAATGGTCCAAGCGTTTCTAATTGTCTTTAACAATTAAATCACCTCTGCCTTTCCTCCTGCCTTTTCAATAGCTTCCTTTGCAGATTTGGAGAAAGCATTTACTTTGACAGTTAAGCTTTTTGTAAGCTCGCCTTTGCCAAGAATTTTAACACCGTCAAAGCTGTTCTTTACAAGACCTGCTTCTCTTAATGCAGCAGTATCAACTACAGCGTTGTTGTCAAACTTAGCCTCCAGCTGGCTGATATTGAGAGCAACAATATTCTTTCTGAAAATATTGTTAAATCCTCTCTTTGGAACTCTTCTCTGAAGAGGCATCTGGCCGCCTTCAAAACCGGGACGAATGCTGCCGCCTGAACGTGCCTTCTGACCCTTGTGACCCTTACCTGCTGTTTTACCCCAGCCTGAACCGTGTCCACGACCAATTCTCTTTACGCTCTTCTTAGAACCATCTACTGGTGAAAGTTCATGTAATTTCATTTACTTTGCACCTCCCTTTAAGCATCAACCTTAACAAGGTGAACTATTTTTGCAATCTTGCCCTTTGTTGAAGGATTGTCAGGCTGCTCTGTGCAGTCGCCAATCTTCTTCAGGCCAAGTGCATGGGCAGTTGCAATCTGATCCTTCTTGGAGCCGATAAGGCTTTTAACTAAAGTTACTTTCATTATTTGCAACCTCCCTATTATAAAATTTCTTTTACTGATTTGCCGCGGATAGCCGCAACTTCTTCAGCTGTTCTTAAGCTTTCAAGACCTGCAAGTGTAGCACGTACTACATTGCAAGGATTGTTTGAACGCAGAGCCTTTGTTCTGATATCCTTGATACCAACAGCTTCAACAACTGCACGAACAGGACCACCTGCGATAACACCGGTACCAGGTGCTGCAGGCTTCATAAGAACTCTACCTGCACCAAATTCACCAATTACTTCGTGAGGGATTGTTGTACCTCTGAGAGCAACCTTCATAAGGTTCTTCTTAGCGTCTTCAATACCCTTTCTGATAGCGTCAGGAACTTCGCCGGCCTTACCAATACCAAAGCCTACTGTACCTTCGCCGTCACCTACAACTACAAGAGCTGCAAACTTATAAATACGACCACCCTTTACAGTTTTAGATACACGGTTGATTGTAACAACTCTCTCTGTAAATCTGTCGTCATTTCTATCGTAGTTAGCCAAAGTTATTCCTCCCCTTCCTTAGAAATTGAGGCCGCCCTCACGGGCGCCTTCGGCCAATT
>JAFLUK010000048.1 GCA_022508865.1 Oscillospiraceae bacterium
GTTCTGTTTGTTTGTTATGTCTTTACCAGCCTTTTATGAAGATATGGGTTGGCGAAAAACGAATGCTCGATTTTACTATCGTTATTCTATTGGTTATTTACTTTTTTGTTTATCAAATTCGACGAATTGTACTTACATATAAAGATGCAGGCGGTATCTGGTGGGAAGATAGATTTCGTCCATATGTAATGATGTTGACTAACGTAGTTGGAAATTTAATATTGGTTCAAATAATAGGTCTTTACGGGGTCATTTTGTCAACTATTATTGCAATGTTTGTTTCTTGGCCCTGGGAAATTCATATTCTTTTTAAGCATCTTTTAAAAAGAAGCACACTTGAATACTATAAATCACTGGGTATCTATATTATATGTACAGCTTTAATTAGTATCGCAACATATTTTGTATGTCAATTTCTTCCCAATGGATTTGTCGGATTAATCTTAAGAGTAATTGTATGTGCTATAGTACCAAATGTATTATTCGTACTGTTTTTCTTTAAAAAGAAAGAATTTAGTAAGTTCCTACGCAAGATTTGTAGTTTTCGCAAGTAAATGTTTGGAGGAAACAATGAATATTAAGAAATCGCTGAAAAGGATTTTAAACAAAGAAAATAATAAGATTGCCCTTGAGCAGTATTATAGTAGATATGTCAGACATTCTTTTCAGATTAGAAATTGCAAAAACGAAAAGCAATATGAGGCTTGTATAACAAGACTTTATCATACAATTGAGAAAGGGTTGGCATATTTAGATTTTCGTCCGGGTTTTGGAAAAGAAAATCTAGAGTTGCTGTTATCTTGTATGGAAAGTTATGCAAAAGGTTATGATTTAGAAAAAGAATTTTACCAAACTGCTCTCAATGTTCTGATGGAGTATATAAAAAAGAATCATAAGTATAACTATGTTGACAAGGAACTAGAGGAAAGAATTAATGCACTTCCCGGCAAACCCAATTCTTTGGGAGGAGTAATAACCTTCCTGCCATTGTCAGAAGAAGAATTGAGTAATGCTGATTATAAGGAGTTTTTTGAAAGCAGACATAGTATGAGACACTTTTCTACGGAAGGTGTAGAATTAGAAAAAATATATAAGGCATTGCATTTAGCTCAATTAACCCCATCTGCATGCAATAGGCAAGGATGGAAAACATATATAATCAGCGATAAAGAATTGCTTAAGAATGTATTATCAAATCAGAATGGTAATCGTGGATTTGGCCAAGAAATTGATAAACTACTTTTGGTTACGGCTGATTTGAGATGTTTTAATTACGACAGAGAGTTGTTTCAAGCGTATATTGATGGGGGAATGTATGCTATGAGTGTTATTAACGGTCTGCACTATGAACACATTGCAACAATCCCGTTAAGTGCATCTTTATCCCAGCAGCAAGAGAATAACATAAGAGCTCTGATGAATTTGGATGATGCAGAGGTTTTAATTCTTTTTATCGGTGTGGGGAACTATCCCAATGAGTGTCAGACAACAAAATCAGACAGACACGATCCTGTGATAACAGTTTTGTAAGGAAACGGAGTGTAAGTTATGAATAATAAAACAATAAACAAAGGAAGAATTGCCTACATAGAGGCAATTCGTTGTATTGCATTATTCTTTGTAGTTTTAGCCCATGTTGTAGCCATTCCTGTACAAAAATGGTCAGGAGAAACAGGCGTGGAATACGGACTATATGTCATATGCTATGCAATAGGTAATTTCGGAGTTCCTCTGTTTCTGATGATTACAGGTACATTGTTGCTGCAAAGGGATAAAAATATTACTTTAGATAAGTTATTTCACAAAATGTTACCCAGAATTTTAGTTCCGCTGGTAGTATGGGGATTTATATTCGCCTGTTTAGAGATATATTTTGAAACACGTAGTATTAATTTCTCTATGATTCCTGATGCTGTGTTACGGGTACTAAATAAAGAGTCCTGGGGGCATTTATGGTATCTATATATGCTGATTGGTGTCTATTTGTTTCTTCCTGTACTTAAGGTAATGGCAAATAATTTAAGCGAAAAGTTCCACTTATATCTGTGTATTGTTCTTTTCATTTTAGGCTATGTTTTTCCACAGATAAATATTTTGTTCGGAACTACAATTACTGTTAATGCACCATTGCCACTGTGCCATTTTGCGTGTGTATGGTATGGCTATTGCATAAATAGATTTGGAGATAGAAAACGAGTTAAACAAGTAATTTACGGATTTGGAACAATATCAATTCTTGTTTTAGTTATTTTTAGTTTGTTTAGCGGACATGGACAGTATTCAGTCCTTGCTCGTTATGACGGGCCCTTCGTTGTTGGAGCGTCAGCATTGATTTACCTGGTTGTGTTCCAGTTACTGAAAGATGGACAGATACCAAAAATATTACTGTTATTGGCAGATTGCTCTTTTGGTATTTATCTTCTGCACCCTGTTATTATGAATGTTTTGTATAAAGTAGTTAAACTTCAGCCTACACAATTCCCGGCGCTTATTTCAATACCAATTTGTGCTTTGATTTTTATTATTCCAACTTGGCTTGGTGTTGCAATTGCAAAGAAAATTCCATTTATCAGAAAACTTGTATAGATTAACCAAATAAATTTTTGTATAAACAAAAAACGAAATGATATAAAAGCTGTATTGGATAATTCTCCAATACAGCTTTTTGTGGTTTAAATTAAAATTTCATTGTAAGACTTATTCTATTTTTATCGGGATCTACCGTAATAATCTTAACATTGACAATATCTCCAACCTTAAGTACCTCTGATGGGTGCTTAATATATTTATCGCAGATTTGAGAAATATGTACCAGACCATCCTGATGAACACCAATGTCTACAAATACACCAAAGTCTATTACATTCCTTACTGTGCCCTTCAGTTCCATACCTTCCTTTAAATCCTTTATATCAAGCACATCTGTTCTTAACATAGGTGCAGGAAGTTCATCTCTTGGGTCACGTCCGGGTTTTGAAAGTTCCTTAACAATATCGTCAAGTGTGGGAAGTCCAATACCGATTATATCTGCCAGCTTTTTTGTACCAAAATCAGAAGCTCTCGTTTGTAAATCAGAATAATTACCAAGTTTTATTTCTTTATCGGAATAATTTAGTGTGGATAGTAATGATTTAGCACTACTATAGCTTTCAGGATGTACCGCAGTATTATCAAATGGGTTTTTACTTTCGGATACTCTCAAAAAACCGGCACATTGTTCATATGCTTTTGGTCCAAGCTTTGGCACTTTCTTTAATTCCGCTCTGGAATTAAAAGCACCATTTTCTTCTCTATACTTAACAATATTTTTACAAACTGTACTGTTAAGACCGGCCACTCTGGAAAGCAGGGCAGGGGATGCAGTGTTCAAATCAGCCCCAACAGAGTTTACACAGCTTTCTACCACACCGTCCAGTGTTTCTGCAAGTCGCTTTTGCGGCATATCATGCTGATATTGTCCAACGCCAATTGCCTTTGGGTCAATTTTAACAAGTTCTGCCAAAGGGTCTTGCAGACGTCTTGCAATAGATACGGCACTCCTAAGTGTTAAGTCAAGTTCAGGCAATTCATTTGCAGCTAATTTGGAGGCTGAATAAACAGACGCTCCTGCTTCACTGACTACCATATACATAACTTTTCTGTTTGCTTCCTTAATTACATCAACGGCAAATATTTCTGTCTCTTTACTTGCTGTTCCGTTTCCGATTGAAATTATGTCTACGTTATACTTTTTAATAAAAGTCAGGATTTTATCTTTAGACTCCTGAATTTTTCTCTCCGAGTGAGTAGGATAAATAACTGTTGTATCCAGAACTTTGCCTGTTTCATCGACCACTGCAACCTTACAGCCTGTTCTGTAGCCCGGGTCAAGTCCCAGTACAGTTCTGCCTTTCACCGGTGGCTGCATCAGAAGCTGTCTTAAATTCAAAGCAAACACCTTCATTGAATCTTCACTTGCTGTTTCTGTAAGATTATTTCTGATTTCTCGTTCAATAGAAGGGTATATCAGTCTTTGGTATGCATCATTGCAGGCTTCTTTGATTATGTCTGTGCAAACAGGATTTGTATCTTTATTAACAAGGGAATAAATTGATTTTAATGGTCGTTCTTCATCACACTCTACAGATACTTTCAGGAAACCTTCCTTTTCACCTCGATTGACAGCAAGTATTCTGTGGTTTGCAATTTTTTTAACTGGTTCGCTGTAGTCATAATACTGTGTGTATACACTTTCTTTTTCAGGGTCAGAAGCTACCGAACGAATAATACCATGGATATTAACAAGATTACGAATTCTTTTTCTTACCTCTGAATCATCAGATACCTGTTCAGCAATAATATCCATTGCACCACTGATTGCTTCTTCGGGTGTCAACACACCTTTTTCTTCGTTTACGTAGCTTTCGGCTGAATTACTAGGATTGAAGCTTTTTTCCTGTGATAGAATTTCCAGAGCCAACGGCTCAAGTCCCTTTTCTTTAGCCACAGATGCTCTGGTTTTTCTCTTGGGTCTGTATGGTCTGTAAATATCTTCAAGCTCGCTGAGAGTTTCCGCTGCATCAATAGCTGCCGAAAGCTCATCATTTAACTTTTCTTGTTCGTCAATCAACTTTTTTATCTCTTCTCGTCTTTTATCAAGATTTCGCAAATATTCCAGCTTTTCGCTGAATTCTCTGATAAGCTGGTCATCCATTGAGCCATGCATTTCTTTTCTGTATCTGGCAATAAAGGGAATAGTGTTACCCTCGTCCAGCAGATTTATAATGTTAGTTGCATATTCCTCTCTGATATTAAACTGTTTGGACAGAACATTTGAATATTCCATATGTACCTCTTTCTTAAAATCTCTCTCAAGCGTTCAACGGCTTTCAAAGCAAGACTTCGGCTAACGCTTTGAAGTCATTATACCATATATTTCCCCAAATTCATAATTACAGTTGTGTAACAATCATTGACCAATAACAATATATTGTGGTAATATTCTATACTGTAGTATTGTGTAATATAATTGTGTTTTTTAGAATTACTTTATTTTGGTGGAATTTATGGAAAATAAAAACATTCACGCTAATCATCGTTCAAGAATGAAGAAGAAATTTATTAATTCCGGTTCTCTTGAAATATTTGAGCCCCACGAACAACTTGAAATGCTCCTTTATTATGCATGTCCCAGAAGAGATACAAATGGTGTTGCGCATGATTTATTAAATAAGTTTGGCTCAATTTCTGCATTATGCGATTCATCTATTTCTACCCTTACTGATAGTGGGATAAGTGAGCATGTGGCTGTTTTGTTGAAATTGATTCCTGAATTTGCACGTATATATATTACCGATAAGCATTATAATACTGATAAGATTGTAGATTTGGAACATTTAGGTGAATATTTGCTTCCTAAATTTATAGGTAAAGACTTTGAAGAGGTTTATCTTTTATTACTAGACAGCAAATGTAAGGAGCTTTTTTGTGGTTCTATTTCCAAAGGGGATTTTTCTTCCTCTGCTGTTCCTATAAGGAGGGTTGTGGAACTCTCTACAAAATACAATGCAAGAACCGCAGTAATAGCCCATAATCATCCAAGTGGTATAGCTGTGCCATCTGTTAATGATATTAAAATTACCAAAAAATTGATTGAAACGTTGGAGCTTGTGGATTGTTATTTGATTGACCATATTATAGTTGCTGACAATGATTTTGTTTCGTTATCACAGACTGAATATACTAAAAAACTATTTGAATAGAGGTTTTATAATAAAATGGATTTTATTTTGAAATCTGAATATAAGCCTACAGGTGACCAACCACAGGCCATTAATAACCTTGTGAACAGCATTAATTGCGGCAACAGGGAGCAAACACTCCTTGGGGTAACAGGTTCAGGTAAAACCTTTACAATGGCTAATGTAATAGCAAAGGTTAACAAGCCGACACTGATTCTTGCCCATAATAAAACTCTGGCAGCGCAACTGTGTTCAGAGTTTAAGGAGTTTTTTCCCGATAATGCCGTGGAATACTTTGTTTCCTACTATGATTACTATCAGCCAGAGGCATATGTGCCATCAACAGATACTTACATTGAAAAGGACAGCAGCATAAATGATGAGATAGACAAGCTGCGTCATAGTGCAACACTTGCTCTTTCAGAAAGACGAGATGTTATTATTGTCGCCTCTGTTTCCTGTATATACAGCCTTGGTAACCCTATTGATTATAGAAATATGGTTATTTCCCTTCGGCCGGGTATGGAAAAACCAATGAATGAACTTGTTCTTAAGCTGGTTGAATTACAGTATGAAAGAAATGACATTAACTTTACTCGTAATAAATTCAGAGTAAAGGGCGACACTATTGAGATTTTTCCTGCTGCGGCATCTGACTATATAATAAGAGTAGAATATTTTGGTGATGAAATTGACAGAATATCTGAAATCAATCCACTTACAGGTGAGCTTAATGCTGTGGTAAAGCACGCTGCCATATATCCCGCATCACATTATATTGTGCCAAAGGATAAAATGGAAGTTGCAATAAATAGGATTGAAAAAGAACTTGAAGAAAGGCTTGAATACTTCAGAAGCGAAGGTAAGTTGCTTGAGGCGCAGAGAATTGAGCAAAGAACACGATATGACATAGAAATGCTGCAGGAGATTGGATTCTGCACAGGAATAGAAAATTATACAAGTGTACTTGCAGGCAGAGAACCGGGAAGCGCTCCCTTTACTCTTATGGATTATTTTCCTGACGACTTTTTACTTTTTGTTGATGAAAGTCACGTTACATTACCCCAAGTGAGAGGTATGTTTGGTGGTAATTTGTCAAGGAAAAAAAGTCTTGTTGATTACGGCTTTAGACTTCCTTCTGCCTATGACAACAGGCCGCTTAACTTTGATGAATTCTACGAAAGAATTAATCAAGTTGTATTTGTTTCTGCAACACCGGGTGATTTGGAACTTGATAAAAGCAAGTTAATTGCAGAACAGATTATCAGACCAACCGGCCTTCTTGACCCTGAAATATTGGTGAAGCCTACAGAAGGACAGCTTGATGATTTGATTTCTGAAATTAATAGCGGCGTAGAGAAAAAAGAAAGAACACTTGTTACAACTCTTACCAAGAAAATGGCTGAAGATTTAACTGACTACTTCGAACAGATGGATATTAAGGTAAGATATATGCACCATGATATTGATACTGTTGAGAGAATGGAAATTATCAGAGATTTACGCCTTGGTGAATTTGATGTGCTGGTAGGTATTAATCTTTTGAGAGAAGGACTTGATATACCTGAAGTATCACTGGTTGCCATACTTGATGCTGACAAGGAGGGATTTTTGCGTTCTGAAAGAAGCCTTATTCAGACAATAGGCAGAGCCGCAAGAAATAAAAACGGCAGGGTAATTATGTATGCCGACACAGTTACCCCTTCTATGGAGTCAGCTATCAGAGAAACTGCAAGAAGACGTGAAAAGCAGGAAAAATACAACAAGGATAATGGTATTGTACCAAAGACAATACGTAAAAAAGTCGCAGATGTGCTTGAAATCAGCACTCATAAGGATGATAAATACTTTGAACGAAGAATGTCAAAGAGTGAAAAGAAAAAGCTGATTGATGAGCTTACAAAGGAAATGAAGGCTGCTGCAAAGCTTTTGGAATTTGAACATGCAGCATATATAAGGGATAAGATTAACAAGCTGAAGGGAGAGGATTAAATGGCAAGAAAGAAAAAACAGGAATATGGTAATGACAGTATCAGCTCATTAAAGGGCGCTGACAGAGTACGAAAAAGACCTGCTGTTATTTTTGGTTCCGATGGTATAGAGGGTTGTTGCCATTCTGTATTTGAAATTCTTTCTAACTCAATAGACGAGGCGAGAGAAGGCTACGGCAAGGAAATTATTGTTACAAAATTCAGTGACGGCTCAATTCAGGTTGAAGATCACGGCCGAGGAATTCCCGTTGACTACAATAACAACGAAGAAAGGTTCAACTGGGAGCTTGTATTCTGCGAAATGTATGCTGGTGGTAAGTACAACAATAATGATGGAGAAAACTATGAATTTTCCCTTGGTCTGAATGGTCTTGGTTTGTGTTCAACCCAGTATGCATCAGAATATATGGATGTTACCATTCGCAGAGACGGACAGAAATTTTCCCTTCACTTTGAAAAAGGAGAAAATATCGGCGGCTTACAAAAAGAAAAATATGAAAAAAAAGATACAGGTACAATAATAAAATGGAAGCCTGACCTTGATGTATTTACAGATATTAACGTAACTGCCGATTATTTTCTTGATGTGTTGAAACGACAGTCCATTGTTAATGCAGGCGTTAATTTTGTTTTTCGCAACCAGATTAACAATAAATTCGAAGTAACAAATTTTAAGTATGATAACGGTATTACCGACTATGTGACAGAGGTTGTTGACAATCAAGGGCTTTCTTCTACGCAAAGCTGGAGCACAGAGCAAAAGGTTCAGGATAGAGAGGATAAGCCTGAATACAAGTGCAAAATGAATATAGCCGTTGCTTTTTCCAACAGGGTAAATCTTCATGAATATTATCATAACTCCAGCTGGTTGGAGCATGGCGGCGCTCCCGAAAAGGCTGTTAAAAATGCCTTTGTTTACCAAATTGACAAATGGCTTAAGGAAAACAATAAATACACAAAGAACGAAAAAAAGATTACTTTTGAAGATGTTGAGGATTGTCTTGTTATTGTAATTTCAAGCTTTTCTAGTATGACATCATATGAAAATCAGACTAAAAAGGCAATCACTAACAAGGGTATTCAGGATGCAATGACTGAATTCCTCCGCCATGAACTGGAAATTTATTTTATAGAAACTCCACTTGAAGCAGAGAAAATATGCGGCCAGGTACTTATTAACAAGAGGAGCCGAGAAGATGCAGAGAAAACAAGGGTAAGGATTAAGAAAAATCTTACCAGCAATATGGATATGACTAATCGTGTTGCAAAATTTGTTGATTGCAGAAGTAAGGATACCTCTGAACGTGAATTGTTCATAGTTGAAGGGGACTCCGCTCTTGGTGCTTGTAAACAGGCAAGAAACCCTGATTTTCAGGCTATAATGCCAATCAGAGGTAAAACCCTTAACTGTATGAAAGCTGACCTTAACAGAATTTTTAAGAGTGATATTATCACTGATTTACTTAAAGTGCTTGGCTGTGGTGTAGAGGTTAAATCAAAATCAAACAAAGACCTTTCTACCTTTGATATGAATTTGCTCCGCTGGAACAAAGTTATTTTCTGTACCGATGCTGACGTTGACGGATTTCAGATTAGAACACTTCTTCTTACAATGATTTACAGACTCACACCAACACTTCTTAAAGAAGGCAAAATTTATATTGCAGAATCTCCGCTTTATGAAATTACAACAAAGAAACAGGTATATTTTGCATATACAGAAGCAGAAAAAGATAAATTTTTAAGGGAGATCGGAAATGAAAAATTCACAATTCAACGTAGTAAGGGTCTTGGCGAAAATGAACCTGAAATGATGAACCTTACAACAATGAATCCTGACACAAGAAGACTCATTAAGGTTGTACCTGATGACGTAGAAAAAACTATTCAGATGTTTGATATACTCCTTGGCGACAATTTGCAAGGCAGAAAAGACTACATTGCCCAGCATGGCGCAGAGTATATTGATAATCTTGATTTAAGCTAAGGAGGGGAATAAAGTGGCAAGGAAAACAGGAGAAAAGAAAACCCCTCAATTAAATAAAATTTCCGGTGTTATTGAGGGTGCCGGTGAAGTTGTAGACCAGAAAATATCTTCTACTATTGTAGAAAACTTTATGCCCTATGCCATGAGTGTAATTATGTCGAGGGCAATTCCTGAAATTGACGGTTTCAAACCTTCCCACAGAAAGTTACTTTATACTATGTATAAAATGGGTTTGCTTACCGGCAACAGAACAAAATCCGCCAATATTGTGGGCGCAACAATGAAGCTGAATCCACATTG
>JAFLUK010000049.1:0-4972 GCA_022508865.1 Oscillospiraceae bacterium
ATTCATTGCCTGTCATTATCATAATCTGGGCTGATTTTTTACCATCAATTTTAAACACCGGCTTTGTTTTTCCTGACTCTCCCCCAAGTCCGATTGAATCTCTGTGAATATCAAGAACTACCTTTATATTTTTGTACTTATTCATATAGTCAATGATTGTTTCATAGCTTCTGTCATAGCTTCCGTTGTAGGATGGATAGTCATGATGATTTTTTGCATGGATTACGCCAATTCCCGCCTTTTTCAGTTCCTTTGCAATTTTATCACCAACAGAAACAACATTTTCCTTGTCGTTTGTTGTGCGGGGATAGTAATCCTCGGGATAGTAGCCCGTATCATCTTTAAGATAGCTTTCGCAGGAATGGGTATGAAAGATAAGCACCTGCACCTGATGACTGTCCTTTATCTTAAAACCCAATTTCTTTTTTATTTCAGAAGCCACATCAACACTGTGACTTGTGTAATTTTTCACAGATATATTTTTATATACAATGCCGTCCTTGCCATACTGCACTTCGTTTACAGGATAGTTTTTTCCCGATGATGTTGTGGGCTGTACATCTGCATTTTTTTCACCTTTGGATACACTTATTTTTTGAGATGGGGCAATACTTTTCTCGTTTTTTTCTGTTGCAGCGGATGTAACCCTTTCGGTTTGGGTAGTTTCTGCAATAACACGATTTACAGGTTGAGAAAAATATCCCCCAATCCTGCTGAATATGGAAACAAATCCCATAACCACTGTAACAGAGGCAAAAAACATAATTACACCTCTGAATATTTTATTATTCCCCATTGTACCACCTCGCCTATTCATTAATATTATGCAATAGACATTTTAATTAGTACTTCTCTTAATAAATCAGCGATAACAAATCTCCCACAGACAAATCAGGGTGAAGCGCACAATTTACCGAAAGGGCTATAAGCTCTGCCGCTCTGTTAATTAGCAAGTCCACCTCCTTGGGAGTTACTACCATTTGTCTTCCTTTGGGATTTACTCTTTCTCGAAGCTGATGGGAAAATTCTTCATCATCTGTATCAAATAAATCCAGTGCCATTGTAGAGGCTTCTACTACTGTGGGCACACCAATTCCAATTACAGGCACTCCCAATGTATCTGCCGTCAGTTTTGTTCTGTTGTTACCGACACCTGCTCCCGGAGAAATGCCTGTGTTACTGATTTGCAGTGTACAACCAAGCCGTGACAGCCTTCTGGAAGCAAGGGCATCAACTGCAATAATTGCATTTGGTTTGATTTTTTTGATAATACTTAACAGATATTCTCCTGTTTCTATTCCTGTTTTTCCTGTTACTCCTGTTGAAACTACCGCCACAGGCCGCAGATGGCCAAGCCCTGTTGCCTTTGCTACATCACCCTTAATGTGTCTGGTGGCAAGTATTTTGTCTGCGCACTTTGGACCAAGTGCATCAGGAGTGATTTCAGGATTGCCAAGACCTGCAACCATCACGAGTCCATTTACAGGAAGCAACCTTTTTATTTCCTCTGCAACAGCCTTCAGTTTGTCGTCAGCTTCTCTGAAATAATCTGTAAGAGGTGGAAACTCCATTGTAATGTATGTTCCCATTTCCTTATTCAGTTTGTGAGAAGCCTGCTTATTTTTGATTTTCAGCCTCGTTATCTTTATATCCTCTTTGTTTTCTTCCTCCAAAGACACCCCTTTAATTTCCTCTCCGAAAAGCTCCTTTGCTTCCAAAGCTAAATCTGTTCTTCTCTCCACAATTCCACCCCGATTTACTGTTTAATTTTACAAATATATTATAAGAAATTTGATGATATATATTCTTTACATAACTGATTAAGTTTGGTATAATCATTTTAAGAATTGCCTTAACAATTATTTTGATAAAAGGGAATGAAAAATATGATTAAAAAACAAATAACAAAAGTAATCGGCATGGCAACAGCACTGCTTATTTCTGCAAGCTGTGTACTTTCAGCCAATGCGGCAGAAATTAGTATTGACAAAAACGGAAAGGGAACAGAAAAAAACTCTGTTTTAATTCCATTTAAGGGAGAAAGCACTGTTTTGCCTGTTAGAGCCTCACAGTTGCCGCAAAGCTACAGCGCAAACGCTCTTGGTTATGTTACTCCTGTAAGAAATCAGGGTTCAACCGAGGACTGCTGGGCATTCTCCGGCACCTCTGCTCTTGAAACACTCCTTGCTAAAAACGGAGAAATAGAGCCAATTGCCGACAATTGGTTCTCCATTTCACATATGGATGCATGGGGCTCAACAAGAAGAGACGGCACAGGCTGGCAAAGAGATTATCAAACAGGCGGCGGTTATCCCTATATTACACTTGGCTATCTGTCAAGCTGGACGGGCGCAATCAAGGAAAGTATTTATCCATTCCAATCTCCTTTGAGTCTTTTTGATGTTAACAAAAAATATGACATTGACTATAGTGTCACCGGCATGATGTATCTTGACGGCAACGACAAGGAAACTATCAAGAAAAGCATTATGAACTATGGCGGTGTAGTAACCAGCTTTAACTATTTGGCAAAATTCTCCAAGGACAATGCTACAAACTACTATTGTCCCGAACAGCAGTCAAATGTGAGCGGCCATTCTATTCACATTGTGGGCTGGGATGACAACTATAGCAAGGATAACTTCAAAGTTACAATGACAAAAGCGGGTTCTATTCCTGAGACAGTTGAGGTTACACCTAATAATGACGGCGCTTGGCTCTGCAAAAACAGCTGGGGAGAAAATTCAGGAAACCAGGGATATTTTTGGATTTCCTATGAGGATTATTATTTATTCTCCGTTAGTTTTGGTCCTACATACTGCATTAACGAATATATGCAGAAGGAAAGTTTCAATAATATTTATCAGGTAGAAACATACGGCAGTACATATGAATTCACCTACCTTAACGGAACTAAAGATTGCACCTTTATCAATGTTATGGACTTTGAGGGCAAAAACGAGGTTGTGGATAAGGTAATGTTTGAATCTGAAAGTGTTGGTGCAGAATATACCATCTACAACATTCCATATGACAAAGCAAACAACATTCCCGACAGCAATCAAGCAAATTGGGAGCAGATTGCCACGGGTACTGTTCCCTACAGCGGATATATTTGTGTTGATACAAAGAATTTTGAAGCAAAAACAGGCAAATCCTGCATTGGTGTGAATATTAACACAAAGAATACAGACGCAACACTTGGAATCGGCTCAACAGAATGGCTTGCAAACAAGGGCGTGAGTCTATTTAATACTGATGCAAAAAGAGGTGTTTGCTACCTTTCTTATGGCGATACATTTGAAGATGTAATGGATTTTTATCTTGATATGCTGGGTGACGATAGGGGCGGTAACTTTGTTATCAAAGCTATCACCACCAAGGCAAGCGAATTCATAGGTGACGTTAATTTAGACGGCAAGTTAGATATAACAGATGGTGTAGAAATTCAAAAATATGTAAACCACTCCATAGATTTTGGAGAACAGCAACTGAAGAATGCAGATTTCAACAATGATGGTTATATTGACATTAAGGATGTTACTGCAATCCAAAAACACCTTGCAAAAATCAATTAATCAGCATTCACTTAAGTAATAAAAAAGGACAGAGCTTAAAACTCTGTCCTTAATTATATTACGTTGTACGATTAGAGGATAACCTCGCCATAACATTCGCCAAATGCCATTGCAGCATTGCTTTCGTCAGTGTCAATGTGCATTGCAAGTGCATAGGATGGTGACACTCTTGCAACAACATCATCAAATGTCAGTGTACGACCGTTGCTCTCTACCTTAACAGAAACAATCTGCTTGTCCTGAACGCCGAATTCCTCTGCATCCTTTGGAGAGAAGTGAATATGTCTCTTTGCAGCAATAACGCCCTCTGAAATTTCGTATTCACCTGCAGGGCCGATAAGCTTACAACCGGGAGTACCTGCAATACAACCTGACTCCTTAACAGGAGCAGAAATACCAAGCTTTCTTGCATCTGTAAGAGAGATTTCCACCTGTGTTTCAGGTCTTGTGGGACCAAGGATTGACATTGCCATTTCGCCGCGAGGACCAACTACAGTTACCTTTTCAACACAGGCAAACTGACCCGGCTGTGATAAATCCTTTTTATTTGTAAGGGTTGCACCCTTGCCAAAGAGAGCCTCAAGAGCCTCATCTGATACATGTACGTGATGTGCTGATGTTTCTACTAAAACCTTCATATCTTTTACCACCATTCAAATATTATTTGGAAATAAGGCTGAATGACTGTCAGCCCGACCTTTACTATATTACACCTATTCCCGATATTTTTCAACAATATTATGAAATTTAGGAGAGAAAATTATGATAGATAATTGGATAGATTTAGAAAACGAGTGTATGAAATGCACAAAATGTGAACTTTGTAAAACACGCACCAATGTGGTTTTTGGCGTTGGAAACAAAAATGCAGAGGTTTTTTTTATTGGAGAAGGCCCCGGAGAAAACGAGGATTTACAAGGTGAGCCATTCGTCGGCAGAGGAGGAAAACTGCTTGACAAAATGCTTTTTTCAGTTGATTTATCAAGAGAAAAGAATATCTACATAGCAAACATTGTAAAGTGCAGACCCCCAAAGAATCGCGACCCAAAGCCCGAAGAACAACTTGCCTGCACAGACTGGTTAAGAAATCAGTTTGCTATTATAAAGCCAAAGATTGTTGTATGCTTGGGAAGAATTGCTGCTGCAAAGATTATTAAACCCGACATTAAAATCACAAAGGAACACGGAATATTTTTTGAAAAAGGCGGTGTGCAGATGATGGCTATGCTGCACCCTGCGGCTGTTCTGCGTGACCCAAGGAAAAAACCTGAGGCTTTCAGAGATTTTCAGATATTAAGAGAAAAAATTAAGGAAATTTGCAATTATACATATAGTGATGATGAATAATTTTACACAAACAAAAAGTCGGCTGACTGCCGACTTTTATTTTTTAT
>JAFLUK010000049.1:5072-9960 GCA_022508865.1 Oscillospiraceae bacterium
AATATTACCACTGAAAGAATAATAATAATTGTCATACTCATTTCCTGTGACAGGTTGCTCTTTTCGTCATCTTCAGCCTTTGTCTCCACTGCGGGAGAGTTATTACTCTCATTATTATACAAAACAGAATCATACTTATCCCCGTTATTTTTCCACTGTGCAACAAGGCATTTTACACTTGGATTAACAGGATTATCTTTAGTAGCATCTCCGCAGATAACCGTATCGCCAATGCAATCTGTTTTGAAGTATAAGTCGTATGTCTGGTCCCCAACATTGTCACTAAAAATAACTGCATAAACACAGTCATCTTTTAGTCCGCCGGGAACACCACGGCTGTTAAGAAGCAAGTTCAAATCATATTTCCAAAGGTTACCCTTTACTCTGGTGCATTTTTCAAAGGATGTTTGCCATGTAAAGAATTCGTCACCACCATCCTGCCACACGTGGCAATATACGGTGTCGTAGTCTCCCCAGGAATATTCCCCTGAAACAGGTACCTTGAAATATATTTCATTTTTTGTATTAGTTGTATTTGTTGTTTTTGCAGATGCAGGAGCTGTACATATTATCGACAACAAAGCAAGCATCAACAGTACAAAGCTGAATATCCTTTTCATAGCTACACCAAGTCAAAATATTTCTATCTTGATTATACTATATTAATCTGAAAAATATATGTACAAATTGTAAACAAAATGGCTCCATCAAAAGATAGAGCCAAATTATTTATAAATATTTACGTATCAGCTAAAAATTAAGCCTTCTTCTTACGTGTTAAGAAGTACACACCTGCAGCTGCAAGCATAACACCAAATGTTACAAATACATATGTTGTTGATTCGCCTGTTGATAC
Source organism: Oscillospiraceae bacterium (assembly GCA_022508865.1). Classification (GTDB taxonomy): domain Bacteria; phylum Bacillota; class Clostridia; order Oscillospirales; family Acutalibacteraceae; genus Ruminococcoides. The sequence continues at coordinate 5,929 of JAFLUK010000049.1, forward strand.
AGTAGCTGTTGAGTCAACTTCTGTTACTTCACTTGCATCAACTATGTTACCTTCTTTGTCAACATAGTTACCGTTCTTGTCAACTGTAACCTCCTTACCATCGGATGTTACATACGAAGAAGAACCTGATGGCTTTGAAGAAGAACCCGGTTTAGAACCACCGCTGCTGCTTGATGATTCTGTATATACACCGCCGCCGATAAGGAGAACCTTACCTTCGGAAACCATCTTAGCAAATTCAGCCTTAATTTCTTTTGCTCTTGTTGCATGGTCTCTGGCTGAACTCTGTGGGCTGTAGGATTGATCATTAGGATACGATTTGTAATCCTTATCCCAAGTCTTGAGAATGTCATCAGGTGTATTGTCAGGAGAAATGAATGTACCCTGAATTGTACCTACTGATGTAATCTGGAGTGGAATACCATACTTAGTAGCATTTGTTGTCCAAGAAATTTCCCATGACTTCTTTGTTGAGTCCACTGCATTTTCAAATGAAGGACCTGTTGTGTCAACAACCTTTACTGTATCACCGATACAATGTGTGTTGAACATAAGACCGCAAGTTTCGTTACCGTTGTTGTCACTGAACATAATGTTGTAGTCTACGTTAGACTTCATACCACCGGAAATGTTAGAAGATGCATCGTCAAGTGTTGCTAAATTATAAGCAAACTTACCGCCTTCTTCTTCACACTTTTCCTTTTTCATCTGCCAGTTAAAGAAAGAGTCGCCACCCTTTACTTCCCAAATGTGGCAGTATACGATTGTACCTGACCACTTATCAGGCTTTGTAAAGTATACCTTACCTGATGAACCTGTGTCTGCTACATCTGTACCTGCACCAACTGAAACTGCATCGTCAGCTGCTGCTACTGATACTAAATCGTCATTTTCCTCTGCTGATACTGATGTCATAGCAATTGTACCGAAACTCATTACAACTGCAATTACCAGTAAGAAGCTTAAAAACTTTTTCATTATAATCTCCTCCTGAATAATAATATTCGTGTAACTTAAAGGGGTTACTCCCCCTATCGACAACATTATACACCAATAAAACTGAAACATCAACCACTTTTAATCATTTCAGCTACTTCAATTTGCACAAAGTTTATATACATAAAATGTTGCTTTTGCACAAATCGCAAATATTTTCTGTTTTTTGGTGAATTATTTTTTCTAATCTTCTTCCTTTTTCTTTTTACTGATTATAACCATAATAATTATTACCAGCACAATAGCAGCTGACAGTGCAATAATTCCTGCATTTCTCCAAAAATCATTAGATTCTGACCAGGTTGCATCTTCTCCGTCAGGAGTTGTTACAGCCACTCCGGAGGAATTTGTCTTGATTATTGTTGTTTCTTTTGTTGTACTGCTGTTTCCATCGTCAAGATTAACTTCCGAACCGATGTTGTTCTGATTCCCAGGTGAAAGATTCTGATTATTGACTGATGCACCCTGATATTCGTTTCCGCCAACAACCTGATCACCGCCATTGAGGGGGCCTTTGCCGTTTTTGTAGTTTACAAATACACCGCCCATGCCTTCGGGTTCAACTACCGGTACGTCCTTTTTCTTTTCCACATTTCCGTTAACTGAATAGTCGCAGGTAATCACATACTTATCCACGGTTTGGGAGTTGTGGAGATAATCCATACATTGAATAAAATATGTATGATCTGTTTCTCCGCTCTTCAGAACCTTGAAACCAACTTCAAAAAGAAGAGTTCTCTTCTTCATATCCCAGCCGCTAATACCGTTGGCACTGTTAAAAAGCACTCTGTCGCTGATATTTATATTATACACAGGACTGCCGCCCTGGATATAGTCAATCTCGTCTTCAACAACTTCCAGAAATTCGGAGTCATAATAAATCTCCAGCTGGACATCCTCTACCTTTTGTGGTACATCAGATGCAAAAAGAGAAAATTTTACAGTGTCCCCCACTTCTGCATTTACCTTGTTGTTAATGCTCAACTTCTCCGCCGCCGAAACACCTGCTACAGAGAACAAAACCATAACCGCAGCCATAACTACAGTTAACATCAAACTAAATAATTTTTTCAAAAAATCAACTTCTTTCTTCCTTTATTTTTTTATTCTTACCCCTTTAAAAAGTAAGCACCGATAAATTAATCAGCAATTACTTAATCATAACCTTTTGGATTATTTTTTTGCCATCTCCATGAATCACGGCACATATCCTCAAGGTTTTTTTCTGCTTTCCATCCCAGTTTTTCCAATGCTTTTGCAGGGTCGGCAAAACATTCTGCCACATCACCTGCGCGTCTTGGCTTGATTATATAGGGAATATCAACTCCATTGACCTTGATAAAAGCTTTTACTATATCAAGAACAGAGTATCCTGTTCCTGTGCCAAGATTAACAATCTCGGTTCCCTTATGATTTTTTGCATAGTCAATGGCCTTTACATGCCCCTTTGCCAAATCAACAACATGAATGTAGTCACGTACACCTGTGCCGTCATGGGTTGGGTAATCGTTACCAAACACCCCAAGTTGAGGCAACTTGCCAACTGCAACCTGTGTAATATACGGCATAAGGTTATTGGGAATACCATTGGGGTTTTCCCCTATTGTTCCGCTTTCATGCGCTCCGATAGGATTAAAGTATCTGAGCAGAACAACAGATAAATCAGGATCTGCCTTTGCAGCGTCTGTCAAAATCTGTTCATTCATTAACTTTGTGTAGCCATATGGATTTGTGCAGGAAGTCGGCATTGTTTCAACCAACGGAACTGTCTTTGGCACGCCGTAAACTGTTGCAGACGATGAAAATACTATATTGTGGCAATCAAACTCCCTCATAACCTCCAGAAGAGTAAGGGTACTGTCAAAATTGTTTCTATAGTATTTCAACGGAATTTCGCAGCTTTCACCAACTGCCTTTAGCCCTGCAAAGTGGATTACTGCATCAATTTTGTTTTCACTGAACAGCCTTTTAAGACTGTTATAATCACACACATCAATTTCATAAAACGGAATTTCTGTACCTGTGATTTTTTCCACTCTGTTGACAGCTTCTCTTTTACTGTTATACAGATTATCTGCAATTACAGCAGTATGTCCTGCCTTAATTAATTCTATGCAGGTGTGGGAACCAATATAACCTGCACCACCTGTAAGTAGTATATTCATATAATTATTACCCCTTGTTTATTTGTCCGCAATTTTTGTTACATTACATATTATATGTTTACATTGGGACAAACCCACCTATATTACTATAATACTATATTTAGGAAGTAAACTCAATGGTAATTTTGCAAGATAAAAGCAGGAAACTTTTAGATAAGTTACATAAAACTCTTGACAAACAATTTAGTTATCAATATAATGGTAGTAACAAAAAAATAACCCTTAAAAACTATGAAGGGAACAAGATATTTGCCTCTGTGCTCAGAGAGCTGCTGTGTGGTGCAAAGCAGTGACAGTGCATTTATGTATAGCTCATCCCGGAGTTTTCTGTCTTATAAGGGCAGAACGGCTGACACCGTTATTGGTCAGGACCTTGTTGGAGGTCTGTAAGGAGTATATGGCAACATATATTTAAATATGGGTGGTACCACGGATTTTATTCGTCCCTATTTTTAGGGGCGATTTTTTTGTTTATAACAGTAATTATATAGATAGGAGAATTTATAATGAAACCGGGTTTTAAAAAATACATTCCTTTCAAGCAAATTGATTTGCCTGACAGAGAATGGCCGACAAAAGTAATTGACAAAGCTCCAATATGGTGCAGTGTAGACCTGCGAGATGGCAATCAGGCTTTGATTGACCCAATGAATCTTGAAGAAAAGCTGGAATTTTTCCACGCTCTGTGCGACATGGGATTTAAAGAAATTGAAATCGGTTTTCCATCTGCTTCCGAAACAGAGTATGAAATCTGTCGTGAGTTGATTGAGGGCAACCACATTCCCGATGATGTAACAATTCAGGTTCTTGTTCAGGCCAGAGAACACCTGATTAAAAAGACCTTTGAAGCAATCAAGGGCGCAAAGAATGT
>JAFLUK010000005.1 GCA_022508865.1 Oscillospiraceae bacterium
GTGAAGTACTTCCAAATCTTGATGTTCTCACTGTAGGAACAATACCTCCAAACCCGTCAGAGCTAATTGCCTCTGATAACTTTGCAAAACTTATAAAAGAACTGAAAGAAACATATGACTATGTAATCATTGATACTGCCCCAATCGGTATAGTTACAGACGCACTTCTTGTTAAGGATTTGGTAGCAGGATATCTGGTTATCATAAGAGAGGGTGTTACTACCCACGGTGATATTCAGAATTTTATAAAAACCTGTGAAACTGTGGGGGCAAAACCAATGGGATTTATGAAGGTTGGTTGTAACCCAAGCGGCGGCAAAAACAAAAAGTATACGAAGTACAACAAGTACAGCTCATACGATTATTACAGATATTACTAATTATCAGAACAAAAATGGCAGGAGAAATCCTGCCATTTTAATCAATTTCTGAAAATGTAATATATCTGTTGGGTAACTTTACATAAATATGATGCAAAAAAATGATACTAATTCGTCAAGAATTGCAAGATTTTGAAAATTACTTGCATTTTCTTATCAATAGTATTAATATTATATAGGTAAAAATAATAATTATGAAGGAGCATATATATGAAATATTCAGAAATGACAAAAGAACAGCTTCTAAATGAAAGAAAATTTCTTCAAAAAAGATATAATGAATATAAGGAAATGGGCTTGAACCTTGATATGTCAAGAGGTAAGCCGGGCAGTGACCAACTTGATTTGTCTGTAAAAATGCTTGATATTGTAAATTCAAGTCACAGCTGTCAGACAGCATCAGGGCTTGATTGCAGAAACTATGGACTTCTTGACGGACTTCCATCAATAAAAGTGATTTTTGCCGAGATGCTTCAGGTTAAGCCTGAAATGATTATGGTTGGCGGTAATTCATCACTCAATATGATGTTTGATACAATTGCCACATTTATGACAAAATCTCCCGTAGAAGGTGAAAAGCCTTGGCTGGAGGTAAAGAACAGAAAGTTCCTCTGTCCTTCACCGGGATATGACAGACACTTTGGTATTACCGAGTATTTCGGATTTGATATGATAACCATACCCATGACCAGTGAAGGTCCCGATATGGATATGGTAGAAAAGCTCATTGCGGAGGATGACTCTATCAAAGGTATTTGGTGCGTGCCCAAATATAGCAATCCACAGGGAATAACCTACAGCGATGAAACAGTAAAGAGATTTGCAAACCTTAAGCCAAAGGCAAAGGATTTCAGAATTTTCTGGGACGACGCATATTGTATTCACGATGTAACAGATACTCCCGATACACTTCTTCCTCTTATGCCCGAATGTGAAGCAGCAGAAAATGAGGATTTACCAATTCTTTTCTGCTCTACATCCAAGATTACATTCCCCGGCAGCGGTGTTGCTGCTATGGCAGCTTCCGCAAATAATATGAAGATGCTTAAGGATAAGTACCAATACCAGACAATCGGATATGACAAAATTAATATGCTCCGCCACGTGTTGTTCTTTGGTGACTTTGACGGTATGAAGGAGCATATGGAACAGCACAAGAACATACTCCGACCAAAGTTTAAAGAAGTATTAAAGCAGCTTAACAAGCACGTTAAGGAAACAGGTGTTGCCTCATGGAACGAGCCAAACGGCGGTTACTTTGTTACTGTAGATGTTATGGAAGGCACAGCCAAAAGGGTAGTGCAGCTTTGTAAGGAAGCAGGAGTTGTCCTCACCAATGCAGGCGCAACCTATCCATACGGCAATGACCCAAAGGACAGCAACATAAGAATTGCACCATCATTCCCGCCAAAGTATGAGCTTACCAATGCAATGGATATTTTCTGTGTGTCAACACAGCTTGCAGCAGTTGATAAGTTGCTTGAAAACATGGAATAAAAATTATTTTATTACTTATTGATTACATTTATTTTACAAAAAATTAATTATTTTAATCTATTTGCACAATTATTATCAAAATATTTGTATTGTTTTACAAAAATATGATTTCCTTTTGTTAAAATATTTGTTAATCCATTGACTTTTTTACTGAAAAAACGTATAATTACTCTGTTATGTTCTAGATTGAATATGGCAGAGTATTTTGTTTAGCATATCATTTTGCAAATATAAAATATTTTGGTTGTATTTTATCAACGGAATAAAAAAATATTGGAGGAAAAGGCATGAAAAGAATTCCAAAGCCTGTATTCTTCATTGTTGCCATCCTTATTTTACTGTTCAGCTACACAGCTATCTTCGGTGTGTCATACTACACCGGTGATGTTAAGCACACAGTATTAAAAGGAATTACTGACATCAGATGGGGAATAGACATCCAGGGCGGCGTTGAAGCAACATTTGTTCCGGCGGACGACGTGGATGCCACAGATAAACAGCTTGACTCTGCGAAAGCAATTATTGAAACTCGTATGATTTCAAGCGGTATTACAGATTACGAACTTTACACAGATAGCGGTACTGACAGCATTATCGTTCGTTTCCCATGGAAGGAAGACGAAAAGGATTTTAATGCACAGAAAGCTATTGAAGAAATCAGCACAACAGCAAAGCTTACTTTCCGTCCCGGTAACTCTTACGAGACTACAGAAATGGGCTCTGACGGTAATCCTGTTTACAAAACACCTAAAGATGACACTGCAGAGATTCTTATGGATGGTTCAGCTGTTGATTCAGCAACTTCAGGTCCAAGTCAGGAAGAGGCTGGACAATTTGTTGTTAATCTTGAGCTTACTTCGGAGGGCGCAAAGACATTTGCAGAAATCACAGAAAAGTACAATGGTCAAATTGTTTCTATCTGGATGGATGACGAAATGCTTTCTGCACCAACAATCAAGAATGTAATTACAGACGGTAAAGCTGTAATTTCAGGTAACTTTGATGCAGAGTCATCTGCAACACTTGCTAATCAGATTGAGGGCGGTGCACTTCCATTTGCACTTAAAACTCTGTCATATGGCGAAATTTCTCCAACACTTGGTGAAAATTCCCTTATTGCAATGGCATACGCAGGCATTATTGCTATTATATTAATCGCACTGTTTATGATATTTATGTATCGTCTGCCCGGTCTTGTAGCAGTTATTGCTCTTCTCGGTCAGGTTGGTTTGTCAATTGCGGCAATTTCAAGATACTTCACAGTGTTCAATTCATTCACAATGACTCTTCCGGGTATTGCAGGTATCATTCTTTCAATCGGTATGGGTGTTGACGCAAACATTATCACAGCAGAAAGAATTAAGGAAGAGTTTAAGGCAGGTAAAACTCTTGACGGCGCTATCGACAGAGGTACAAAGAATTCCCTGTCTGCCATCATCGACGGTAATATGACAGTTATTATCGTATCAATTATTTTGCTCCTTGTATTTGGTAGCACAAACATTCTTTCATTTATCTTTGGTGCTTCCACAACAGGTACTATCTATGCCTTTGGTTATACACTGTTAATGGGTGTTATTTCCAACTTTATTATGGGCGTATTCTTCTCAAGAGTTATGCTCAAGAGCGTATGCGGCATCAAGGCTGTAAGACGCAAAGGCTTATTTGGAGGTGGCAAGAATAATGAATAATAGATTAATTCGTTTTACAAACTTAAGTAAAATATTCTTCGGCATCTCTCTTGCAATTATGCTTATCGGTTTAATTTGCAACATTATATTTGGTACCCAGCTTGACATTCAGTTCAGCGGTGGTTCATATCTTTCATATTCCTATGTTGGTAATATTGATAAGAATGCCCTCGATGATGTTATTCAGGAAAGCACAAAAGCAAAGGTTACTACAACTGTAAGTTCTAATATCCTTTCAAACACAGATACACAGGACGCTTACACAGTTAAAGTACAGTTTGCCGGTACAAAGGCTATCACTCCTGACGAACAATCAAACCTGACAAAGGCTCTTGTTAAGGCTTACCCTGATGCCAAGTTTAAGGTAGAAGAATCCAAGGCAATAGAAAGCACAATGGGTTTTAAATTCTTAATGAAGTGTTTGGCAGCCGTTGCAATTGCCTGTGTTCTTATGGTTTTCTATGTTACAATCAGATTCCGCAGAATCGGCGGTCTTTCAGCCGGTGTTATGGCTTTGGTAGCGCTTTTCCATGACGTTTTTGTTATATACTTTATGTACGTTATATTCCAGATGCCAATTGACTCTAACTTCATTGCGGTTGTTCTTATGATTCTTGGTTACTCACTGAACGATACAATCGTTATCTACGACCGTGTTCGTGAAGAAAGACGTAAAATGGGCTCCAAGGAAGAAATCGGATATGTATTTGATTACAGTGCAACAAAGGTTATTAAAAGAACAATTTGTACTTCAATAACTACATTAGTTGCTATTGGTACAGTTCTTGTAGTATCCATTGTGTTCAATATCAGCTCTGTTACCAGCTTTGCTCTTCCAATGATGATTGGTATTATTTCAGGTTGTTACAGTTCAATCTGTATTGCAGGTCCTCTTTGGGTTATTTGGCAAAGATACAAGAAAAAAACTGGCAAGGCATAATTTTAAGGGCGGTTTATCCGCCCTTATACTATTTTATGAAATGCAGGTATATGTATGAAAAAATTTCTATCTATACTTTTTATATTGACAATTACATTTTCTTTTGCTTCCTGTAGTAACAGCAGTACAACAGGCAGTAAAAAGATTTCTGTTGTTGCTACAATATTCCCTTACTACGATTTTGCAAAGCATGCAGCAGGGGATTATGCAGATGTGGAAATGCTTCTCACCCCGGGCAGTGATATTCATTCTTATGAGCCTACGCCATCTGACATTGCAAAAATTGAAGAGTGTGATATGTTTATTTACACAGGCGGGGAAAGCGATAGTTGGGTGGAGGAAATTCTCAATTCAATTGATAATTTAAGCGGCAAAAAAATACTTAAAATGATAAATTATGTCCCCAAGAAGAATGAGGTAGACGCTGACCACATAACAGGTGACGAAATAGATGAACACATCTGGACAAGCCCTGTAAATGCAGAGAATCTGACAGGAATTATCGGCTCAAATCTTGGCAAACTTGACCTTAAAAATCAAGTTCACTATGAAGAAAATGCCGATAATTATATTAAGGAAATTGACTCTGTTCACAAAAATATAAAATCCTTTACTGCGAATTTGCAGAATAACAGGATTGTAGTTGCAGACCGTTTTCCTCTTTTGTACTTTACAGAAGCGTATAAACTACAGTGGGAGTGTGCTTTCCCGGGTTGTAGTTCAGAGACAGAGCCAAGCCTTGCACGACTTTCAAAATTGCAGAAAATAATCAAGAATGAGAATATGAAATCTATTTTTAAACTTGACCAATCGGAAAACAGGGTTGCAGAAACACTGTCAGAGGACACAAATACAAAGGTCCTCACATTTTACAGTTGTGAAACTATTTCCCAACAGGATTTTGATAACGGAGAAACCTACACAACCTTAATGGCGAAAAATTTTACTGCTCTCAGGGAGGCTCTAGGCTAATGTCAATAATTGAAGTGGATAAGCTTTCAATGGGATATGATGGCAGGGCCGTGCTGGAAAATCTTTCTTTTCAGATAAAAAGTGGTGACTATCTCTGTATTGTGGGAGAAAACGGTAGTGGAAAAACTACTCTTATGAAAGGTATTCTTGGTCTTAATGTTCCAACTGACGGTAAAATTACCTATAATGGAATAGAAAAAAAGGATATTGGATATTTACCCCAAAAAAATGTTATTCAGCGTGATTTTCCTGCCTCTGTAATGGAAGTGGTGCTGTCGGGCTGTATAAGCAGAACATTGGGACCTTTTCACTCAAAAAAAGACAAAGATAGGGCAATATCCAATCTGAAGAAAGTAAGAATGGATGATTACCGCAAAAAATCCTTTAGTGAGCTTTCGGGCGGGCAACAGCAAAGAGTACTTCTTGCAAGGGCGCTTTGTGCCACAGAAAAGGTAATTGTCCTTGATGAGCCGGTAACGGGACTTGACCCAATTGCCACTGCTGATATGTACAGTTTGATAAAGGAAATTAATAATAACGGAATTACAGTTATTATGGTTACTCACGATATTAACAGTGCCATACATCAGGCAAGCCATATACTCCATATTTCCTCAAACAGCAGCTTTTTCGGCTCGGTTCACAAATATATTCACAGTGATATTGGTAGCGATTTTCTCCTTACAAAATGCCCTTGTGACGATTGCGCTCATTTGCAGAAAGGAGAGACTCAGAGTGTTTGAACTTTTTTCCTTTGGTTTTATTACCAGAGCAATAATAGTTGGCGGACTTGTTTCTCTTTGTGCTGCGCTTCTTGGTGTTATTTTGGTTCTCAAAAAATATTCAATGATTGGCGACGGACTTAGCCATGTAGGCTTTGGTGCAATTGCAATCGGCGCAGCAGCCGGAATTACACCAATATATTTTGCAATTCCTATGGTGATTGTTGCTGCATTTATATTGCTGAAAATCACTTCAAACAGCAAAATCAGCGGCGACTCGGCAATTGCAATAATCAGCTCTTCTGCACTTGCAGTGGGAATCACGGTTTGTTCCTTAACAGGTATGAATAATGATTTAAACAGCTATCTTTTCGGTTCAATACTGGCTACAAGTCACAGTGATGCTTTGTTTGCAGTAATCCTTTCGGCCATAATAATTTTGTGCTTTTTCCTTCTTTACAAAAAGATTTTTGCAGTTACCTTTGATGAAAGTTTCGCAAGGGCAACAGGCACAAAAACAGGGCTTTATAATATGATTATTGCCATACTAACAGCTCTTACTATTGTAATCGGAATGAGAATAATGGGTACTTTGCTGATTTCGGCACTGATAATATTCCCCTCTCTGACATCAATGAGATTGTTCAAAAACTTTCGCAATGTAATAATCAGCTCCACTTTAGTTTCTCTATTCTGCTTCTTTGCAGGGATGGCAGTGTCATTCTGTTTTGATACACCAACAGGGGCAACTGTAGTGCTGATGAACTTGTGCGTTTTTATAATTTTTCAAATAATTTCAAAGGTTGTCAGAAGATAATTTTCAATTAAAAAATATTTTCACCATAAGGCAGTTCACTTGCATAAAGGCTTGCGAACTGTCTTTTTATTCTGTCATTAACAGATAAAAAATCATCCCTGCTTTCTTCGTTTGTATAATCCGTCAGTTCCGAAATATCCTTGCTAAGCTCGTCAAGAGAGGTGTGTTCAAGTATATAGTTAAGCTTTTTTTCCTGATTATCCCAACTGTCTTTTAATTCTTTAGAAAGTTTTGATGCCGTTTCATAATCTCGATTCTCAATAGCTATTCTGGTTTCGTCAATAATATTTGTGAAATCAACATAGCTGTTTTTTACTGAAATAAATTCATAGATGCAAATGCTGATTGCAATAGTAACTAAAATAAAAGCGCTCCAAAGCTGCTTCATTTTAATCCCTCCTGATAATGTTATATTCCTTGTTTCTGTTAGCCGTCATTATAAATACATCGTTAATTGAAATATTGTTTTCCTTCAGCACACTGTCTACCCAGTCCTTGGTGACATTACACAGCTTAAGGGAATTTGACAAATACCTTGAGTCGTTTATAACAACAGCTTCAATTCCTGTGTCCTCAATATAAATTCCCATTTCTTCTGCCGAGGGAGTTCTCTTGGACGGCTTTTCCAATACACTAATGTCGCCATTTGTTTCCACAATGCAGTACTGCACATCGTTTAGTGAAAAAATACCTTGCTGTCGCAGCTGAACACATAAATCTTCTGTGGTTATTCTCAACTTCCTCATTTGGTCCTGCATAACCTTACCGTCTTCAATAATCATTTCCGGAGCACCGCAAACTACCCGTCTGAATCTACCGCTTTTAAGCATTATTACAGAAAAAACTATTTCCAAAGAAATAAGAATAAGTATTGGCACAATACCTGAAAGCAAAGGTTGGCTTGTGTTTTGCATTGGCATTACAGCAATGTCGGAAATAAGCAAAGTAATAACAAGCTCGCTGTTCTGCATTTCGGACAGCTGTCTTTTGCCCAAAATACGAAGAGTAACTAAAATAAAAAGATAAAGTATAATTGTTCTGATAATTGATATAAACATTAAATCACCCTTATTATCATTTCACATAATTATTAAATAATGCATAATCAGCCATTTTTATTCCACTATAATAGTGGTGATAATATGTATAAAAATTTAGAGCAAAATATTGATTATCTCAAAAGCTTAACAAATAATTCTGCAGATTTTACTGTTAGAAAGCTTATTCTTCCGGATAATACACTGTCGGCAGTTATTACAATTGAGGGAATGGTAAATAAAGAGGGGCTTACTCTGGCAATAACCACACCAATGATAAAATCTCATTATCCCGATAACTGCAACAAAATTGAACATTTAAGGGATTTTGTCTTAAGCTCCAGTGAAATAATAGAAATTAATTCTTATAAAGAATTAATTGAGTTTTCAATGTCAGGTTTCGCTGTGGTGGCCGTTGACGGCTATGACAAAATGCTTGTTGTGGGTATTCAGGGCTTTTCCTTCAGAGGCGTCACAGAGCCATCATCGGAAATGGTTTTCAGAGGAAGCAGAGAAGGATTTACAGAGCCATTAAGAATTAATATGACGCTAATCAGAAGAAGAATAAAAAATCCTGATTTAGTATTCAAAACTATGACCCTTGGTGATTTATCCAAAACACAGATTTGTATTTGCTATATTAAAACAGCAGTTTCAGGGAAGATACTTAAGGAACTGATAAAAAGACTGAAAAATGTTGAACTTGACACTGTTCTTGCCTCGGGTTACCTTGTTTCTTACCTTGCAGATAACAAAAGAAACACACTGTTTTCTACTGTAGGAGTAACCGAAAAGCCCGACACTTTATGCGGAAAAATTACAGAGGGCAGAATTGGTATAATTATAGACGGTACACCCTCTGTCATTATAGTACCTCATCTTTTTATTGAGAATTTTCAGAGCTTTGATGACTACACAAACAGACCATATTTTGCCTCATTTATAAGAATTTTAAAGTATATTTCCTTTTTCTTTGCACTATATCTACCGGGATTATTTGTTGCAATTACTAATTTTCACCCTGAAATAATTCCTATTAATCTCCTGAATCATATAGCAGAATCTTTGCAGACCACACCATTTCCGTTAATGTTGGAAATTTTGCTTGTTGCCTTTATGTATGAGGTAATGAGAGAAGCGGGTCTACGACTTCCAAAAGCACTTGGTCATGCTGTTGGTATAGTAGGCGCCCTTGTAATAGGAGAAACCTGTGTTTCCGCAGGAATTATCTGTGCGCCCACATTAATTTTTGTTGCATTTTCTGCAATATGCTCCTATGTTTTGCCTGAACTTTACGGTGTTACCACTGTGCTGAAGTTTATCTACATTGTTGTTGGTGGGATATTCGGTCTGATAGGAATCGTTTTTGCTTCACTGATTGTAATAATCGGTGTATCCTCGTTAAAAAGCTTTGGTGTACCTTATCTGACACCTGTTTCGCCAATTTCAAAGGGAATATTAACAGACAATTTTATCCGTTCTGATTGGCAAAGATTATCAAGAAATAAAATCAGAGTACAGAATATGACAGGAGTTGAAACAGATTTTGAAAAGTAAAATAAGTTCGTTACAGTTTTCGGTATTGCTTGGTATTTCTTCAATGGGATTTATAACACTTTATCACGATGCCATCAGTTGCTTTTCTATGGTAATCTCTACTTTAATATCATTTTTACTTCTTATACCATTGCTTGTAATTTCCAATAAAGAAAAATATAATATTCCTGTTGTTTTCAGAATATTATCCATATTATTTGTTTCTTTGCTTTCAACTCTTCTGATTAACAGATATTCAGTGTTTTTCACCAGTCTAATAAACCCTGTCACACCAAAGTGGATAATATCAGGACTGTTACTGCTTGCACTGGCATTTCCTGCAATAAAGGGAATAGAGGCTGTCTCCAGAGGTGCCCTTATTGTATCATTCTTTGTAGTGTTGTCACTACTGCTGATATTTATCTTTGTACCCTATGGGGATATGAATTATTTTACCGATAACGATAACTCATTTTCTATTTCAGACGGTATTGACACATTGCTTGCTTTTTCACCGATGATACTTTCATTATTCTTCTTTAGAAATATAAATAGCGGTAGGGCAAGATCAATAATATTTCCATTTGCAATATCCTCCTTTGTTATACTAATCTCAATGTGCTTTATTAAACTCCTTAGCATTTCTGAATATAATTATGTTTTTTATGCACTTTCCGAAGTGTCCTGCAAAAAAATCCCTATGGGTTTTTCAGGGCTTTTTATTGTATTATCTCTAATATGTGTATTTTTCGCACTTCTTTACTTTACACTTACTATAAAATCTGCGATGAAAAGCAACTCTGGGCTGATTACGGTTATTTATTTAATACTTGTTTATTGCCTTTCTCTCGGAACTCTTTATAGCCAAGATATTTATAATTTCCTGCTTAATAAATATTTTCTTCTCGCACTCTATGTTGTGCTTGCCCTATTTACACCAATAGCAGTAATTGTGAAAGATAAGTATGATAAAAACAGGGAATCATATCCACAGGGTAATGCAGAAGATTTGGAGGAAGAAAATGATTAAGAAACTATTTGCCGTTTTAATAATTATCTGTTTAATCCTTGGTTTATCTGCCTGCGGATTTAACGAAATCAGCAAAAAGCTGGTTGCCGACGCAGTTATTGTAACTGATAGCAAGATGAGTATTTTAGTTGACAGCAAAGACGAGATGAAAATATATGATACCGACTTTGACACTGTAGAAAGCTCTGTTGAAAAAATAAAAGAAAAGTACGACTATGAGCTTTTTTTGTCCCATAGTAAGGCGATTATAGTATCCACAGAGGTCACAATAAAGGAACTTTCGGACATAATTCAAAAATTCAAATTCTACTATCAGATTTCACCTGATACAAAGGTTATACTTGCAGAGGACAACGCTCTGAAAGCTTTGAAAAAGGGTGATTTTACAACAAAAGAAATTAATACAATAATCAAGAATAAAAAAATGTGTGACGACAGAATTTGCAATTACGATACTGTTCTCACAGGAAAAGATTTTGAAGTAATTTTTGACAAAGAAGGGGAGATAGAGGTAAGAAAAATCACACTTTAAAATTTCAGGTTTCCTCACAAGTTCCCCCATAATATTTTAAATTTATATATGTTGCACAAAAATCATAAATAAATTTTTACTACAATATCCTTATAATTCTGTATCAGTATTTTAATTCAGTCACGAATATAGTATAATTACGATGTATGATTATAAGTATGTACTTTTGTGTACTTTTACAGAAAGGGGTTTTACCATGACAACTGAATTCAAAGTAACACTTGATAAGGTAATCAAGGAGCTTTCTCTGGAACAAATCTATATGCCTGTTGCTGCTGATTCTGTATTAATCACTTCACCGGACATTGACAGACCGGGACTTGAACTAACAGGTTATCTGGACTTTTTTGACAAAAGCAGAATTATGATTTTGGGATATACAGAATACAGCTACCTTGGAAAGTTTGGTGCGGAACAACAGCACCACGTACTTACTGCCATATTCAGTCTAAAGCCTCCTGCGGTAATTATCACAAGAAGTATGAAGCCCTCCAACGCGATGCTGATAGCGGCAGAGGAATGTGACATTCCTATTTTGAGAAGTGCAGAGTCCACAAGTGAGCTTTCTGCAAACCTTATATCATTCCTTAATCATGAGCTTGCACCACGAATTACCCGCCATGGTGTTCTTGTAGAGGTTTACGGCGAGGGTTGCCTTATTACAGGTGACAGCGGTGTCGGTAAAAGTGAAACTGCTATAGAACTTGTTAAACGCGGACACAGACTTGTGGCTGACGATGCAGTAGAAATCAGAAGAACATCAAAGAAAACTTTGGTTGGTACCTCCCCCGAAAACATCCGTCACTTTATTGAGCTTCGTGGAATCGGCATTATCAATGCAATGCGTATTTTCGGTACAGGTGCTGTTAAGCAGAGCGAAAAGATTGATATGGTTATCAATATGGAATTATGGAATGCAAACCGTGCATATGATAGAATGGGTCTTGACAGCGAATATACAGAAATTTTGGGGGTAAAGGTGCCTGTTACCACAATCCCTGTTCGTCCCGGTAGAAACCTCTCTATGATTATTGAGGTTGCCGCAATGAACAACAGACAGAAAAAGATGGGTTACAATGCTGCACAGGAGCTTCTTGAAAACCTTGGTATGAGTGTTGCGGAAGAGGACTTTCAGAATATAAAGGTGGATACGGGTCTTGAAGAATAATATGGATAACTTTTTTGATTTTCTAAAAGAAAGCAAAATTGAATATATAAAAGATGAGCCTATGAAGAACCACACAACCTTTAAGGTTGGCGGCAATGCACAGTGCTTTGTCACAGTGGAAAATCAAGAACAGCTTGTAAAAACAATCAAGTTTATAAAGGATAATAACATACCCTATTTTTTGCTTGGTAAGGGCAGTAATATACTTGTATCCGATGAGGGTATAAAAGGCGCAGTTATTTTCCTTGATGGAGAATTTTCAGATATAAAGCTGATTGATGACAGCATCTTGTATGCAGGGGCAGGAGCTTCTCTTATGCGTGTATGCAAGCTTGCATTGGAGAACAGCCTTAGCGGACTTGAATTTGCCTATGGTATTCCCGGTTCTGTGGGTGGTGCCGTGTTTATGAATGCAGGTGCATACGGCGGAGAAATGAAGGATATCCTTGTTTCTGCCGATTATATTACTGATGAAGGTGAAACAGGTGTACTTACAAATGAAGATATGCTTCTTGGGTACAGAACTTCTGTCTTTAAGAATAACAGCTACATAATAACAGGCTGTAAAATTGCTCTGAAAAAGGCAGAAAAGCCGGAAATCAAAGAAAAGATGGATGACCTTCTGGGCAGAAGAAAGTCAAAACAACCCATAGAATATCCCTCGGCAGGCAGTACATTCAAAAGACCGGAGGGCGCTTTTGCAGGAACACTGATTGAGTCCTGCGGACTGAAGGGCTATTCCGTTGGAGACGCCCAGGTAAGCACCAAGCACGCAGGATTTGTTATAAACAAAGGCAATGCCACAGCAAGTGATATAAATCAACTTATTGAATACGTTCAAAATAAGGTTAAGGAAGAAACGGGCTATTTTTTAGAGCCTGAGGTGATTAGAATATAATGGAACTATTAATTATTACAGGAATGTCAGGAGCAGGAAAATCAACAGCGTTGAGGGCTGTTGAAGATATAGGGTATTTTTGTGTAGACAATATGCCTCCTATGTTGTTAAGTACATTCTACGATTTATGTGTAAAATCAACTGATGAAAGAATGAAAAGGTGTGCCGTAGTAGTTGATATCAGAAGTACTACAGGCTTCAAAGATGTGTATGAGGATTTAAGTAATATAGCTTCACAGGGTAAAAAGTTTAAAATTCTTTTCCTGGACGCAAAAACAGACACCCTCATCACAAGATATAAGGAAACCAGAAGAAGTCATCCTCTTGCAGATAATTTTGAGGACCGCTCCGTAGAAAAGGCTGTTGTACTTGAAAAACAGCTTCTCAATGTGGTAAAGGGTCATGCTGACTACATAGTAGATACTACATCAATGTCCTTAAAACAGTTGAGAGAGAGAATTACAGCGCTGTTTTCACTGAAATCACAAGATAGTATGAAAATCACCTGTATGTCATTTGGCTTTAAATATGGATTGCCTCTGGAAGCAGATGTTGTGTTTGATGCAAGATGTCTTCCAAACCCATACTATATACCTGAATTAAAAAATCAAACAGGTCTTGATGAGGCAGTAAGAGAATATGTTATGAAATCAGAAGTCAGTCAGAGTTTTCTTAAGAAAATTACCGATTTGCTTGAATTTTCAATGCCTCTTTATCAGCAAGAGGGCAAAAGCGAGCTTGTAATTGCAATCGGTTGCACCGGAGGTAAGCATCGTTCTGTTACTCTTACAAGGCTTGTACATATTTATCTTCATAATCTTGGTTATCCTACAACAATATCCCACAGAGATGTTTCTAAACAGTAAGGAAGAATTATTATGTCATTTTCCTTTGATACAAAACAGGAGCTTTGCAGCATTTTGCAGGATGATAAAAAATATAAACTTGCAGAGTGTTATGGGTTTTTACTGTTTTCAAAGAAGTTTACATATGAAGAAATAGTTTTCACAACAGAAAATAAATTTGTAATCAGCAGAATTTCAGAATACCTTACAGAGTTGTATACTCCTGTGATTGAACGTTCATCAAGCCTTCGGACAAAGAGTAATGCAGGTCAGCTTATAACTGTAAAGATTATAAATCAGGCTGACTGCAACAATATTTACCGTTCCTTTGGATATTCGGACAAGGATTATTCGCTGAGGATTAACAGGGCGAATATATCAGACGATGGGCAGTTGTCTGCATTTATAAGAGGAGTCTTTCTTTCCTGCGGCAGTATTACAAATCCCGAGAAGGGATATCACCTTGAATTCAAAGTTCCTTTTCGCAATCTTGCAAGCGATTTGCTTACATTACTTTCGGAAATCGGCGAGTGTCGTCTTACTCCAAAATCTGTTGTCAGACAGGGCTACTATATTATATATTTTAAGAACTCTGAACAGATAGCAGATTTGCTAACATATATGGGCGCTGTGAACAGCTCTATGTCCATAATGGATACAAAGGCTATGAAGGCCTTGAAAAACAATGCAATCCGCAAATTCAATTCGGAAATCCATAATATAAACAAAATCGCAGATGCTTCCGCACGTCAGGTAAAGGCAATAAAAAAGCTTATGGAAAGTGATTTGTACAAAACTTTGTCACCGGAGCTAAAGGAAATTGCAACACTTCGGCTCGAAAATCCCGAGCTTTCCTTAAGAGATTTAGGCAAGCTGACCTCGGACGGAATAAGCAGGAGCGGTGTGAACCACAGATTGAAAAAATTAATGGACTACACAGATAAAGTATAAGTTTTAATACATAATACGAGGTTGATTATGAACAAAGAAGTTAATAACAAAGAGCTTACAATAGAAGAAGCCAATGCACGGCTGAAAAGCCTTCTTGCTAAACTTGAGGACAAGACCATACCATTAAATGAAGCAATGGAAATATATAAAGAAGCTGCCATTTCTCTTGAGGAATGTTACAAAGCCCTTGACAAAGCCCAGGGGGAAATGATTGATATAAATGAGCAGATAGAGTTGCTTCGTGCACAGCGTGGTGAATTATGATGAATTATCCAGAAATAATAGAAAAAGAATTAATGAACTGTCTGCCACAGGGGGACGAAAGAAACTGTCTTTTGGAAAAATGCCTGGTAGACTCAATGGAATATTCCCTGAAAGCAGGGGGCAAAAGAATACGCCCCACACTTGTAATGCTTTTTTCCAAGGCATGCGGCGGCAGTGAAGAATCCGCTTTGCCATTTGCCTGCGGAATAGAGATGATACACACCTATAGTCTTATTCACGACGATTTGCCCTGTATGGATGATGACGATTTAAGGAGGGGCAAGCCCTCTAACCATAAGGTTTTTGGTGAGGATATTGCACTTCTTGCAGGAGATGCACTTCTTACTCACGCATTTTCAACAGTGCTTTCGGAAAGAGCAATATCACTGGTTGGAGCAGATAGAGCCGTAAAATGCGGAAAAATACTTGCAGATTTAGCAGGTATGAGCGGTATGGTTGGCGGTCAGGTCATTGACCTGATTTCAGAGGGTAAAAAAGTCCCGATTGAAACTATCAGTGAAATGCATATGAAAAAAACAGGTGCGCTCCTTGCGGCAGCCTGTATGATGGGTGCAGTATGCGGCGGTGCAGATGAAAACACAGTGAATTATGCAAGGGAATATGGCATTAATCTTGGTCTTGCTTTCCAGATTATGGACGATATTCTTGATGTAACAAGCAGCGAAGAGGCTCTTGGCAAGCCAATCGGTAGCGACAAAGATAATGAAAAATCCACATTTGTAACCCTTTTGGGTCTTGATAAATGCTATAATCTTGTTAATGAATACACAGAAAAAGCGATAAATTCTCTAAAAAATATAAATGCAAACACAGATGAGCTAAAGGATATTGCACTTAAATTATCAGAAAGAAAGAACTGATTTTTCAGTTCAGAGGAATATAAAATAATGTCAGAGTACAGCATTCTATCACAACTGAATAGTCCTGATGATTTAAAAAAGCTTCCCTTGGACAAGCTTCCCATTTTGTGCAGTGAAATCCGTCAAAAGCTGATAGAGGTAGTTTCTGTAAACGGAGGACATCTTGCGTCAAATCTTGGTGTGGTCGAACTTACTGTGATGCTACACAGGGTTTTTAAAACCCCATACGACAGCATTGTGTGGGACGTGGGTCATCAGTCCTATACTCACAAAATTTTGACGGGAAGATTTAATCAGATTGACACAATTCGCAAAAAGGACGGTCTTTCAGGTTTTCCGAAACGCAGCGAAAGCCAATATGACGATTTTAACGCAGGTCACAGCAGTACATCAATTTCTGCCGCATACGGAATGTCAAAAGCAAAGCAGATTAAGGGGGACAAAAGTTACACGATAGCTGTTATTGGCGATGCTTCCTTCACAGGCGGTATGTCAATGGAAGCTTTTAATAACGCTGGACGTTATTCAAAAAAATTAATAATTATCCTCAACGATAACAAAATGTCTATCAGCAGAAATGTTGGTGCATTTGCAAAATATTTAACAAAGGTTAGAGTAAATCCTTGGTACCAGAGACTTAAATTTAAGCTGGAAAGAGGACTTTTAAAGACACCTTTAATCGGAAAACCTCTTACAGAGTTTTTCAGTTTTTCAAAAAGCAGAATTAAAAAGATAGTTTTTAAGGATACTTTCTTTGAATATTTCGGCTATACCTATTTCGGACCGATAAACGGTCACGATTTAGAGGAACTGAATAACGCAATGGAGGCGGCCAAAAAGGTGAAAGGACCTGTTCTTATTCACACTGTCACCACCAAGGGTAAGGGTTATGAATATGCAGAAAAAGACCCCAAAACATTTCATGGTATCAATAAATTTAACATAGAAACAGGGGAAAGCCCCCAGAGCAAAGAGAGTTTCTCTTCGGTTTTCGGTGAATATATGTGCACCGTAGCCGCCAAGGACAAAAGAATTTGCGGAATTACAGCGGCTATGACACCAGGAGTAGGTCTTGACAATTTCTGCAAAGAATACAAGGACAGATTTTTTGATGTTGGCATTGCAGAGGAGCATGCAGTTACCTTTGCTGCAGGACTTGCGGCAAAGGGTATGGTTCCGGTGTTTGCCGTGTACAGTACTTTCCTGCAAAGGGCATATGACCAGCTTCTCCATGATGCTGCAATGCAAAAGCTACATATAGTTATTGCAATTGACAGAGCAGGTGTTGTAGGTGATGACGGAGAAACACATCAAGGTGTGTTTGATGTTTCAATGCTGAATTCACTGCCAAACACAACTATATATTCTCCCTGCTATTTTGACGGTTTCAGAAAATCTATGAACGAAGCCATCTACCACACAGACAGTCTTGTTTCGGTCCGTTATCCAAGAGGCGGTGAACTGTACAGACCGGCAAATTACACAGAAGTCTCTGTTGACTATGATTTCTACGGCAATAAAGACAGTGATGTTCTCCTTGTTACATATGGCAGACTTTTTTCAAACGCCTGTGAACCACATGAAAAGGTAAGAGAAAAAGGCGGAGATTTCTGTATACTTAAATTTAACAGAATCAAACCCCTTGCTCAGGAAGCAGTAGATGTTGCTAAAAAATTCAAGATAATCCATTTTTACGAAGAGGGAATGGAAAACGGCGGTATCGCTTTTACATTTGCTTTCAAGCTGTACAAAATGAACTACAACGGCAAGCTTAAAATTCACGGTATAAGAGATGAATTTGTCCCTCACCAATCTGTTGCCGAAGCGCTTTGTCAGCTTGGAATGGATAGTGACAGCATTGCAAAAAAATTATGGGAAGATATAAAAAATAATTCTGATGAAGAATAATAATCGTTACAATTACAATAAGGACATTGTTTTTAATGAAAAAAAGATTAGATGTTTTAGTTTTTGAAAAGGGCTTTTGTGAGTCAAGAGAAAAGGCAAAGGCTGTTATAATGGCAGGACTTGTCTATGTTGATAATCAAAAGGCAGATAAATGCGGAACACAATACGACGAAAACGCAGTAATAGAAGTCAGGGGCAACACCCTTAAATATGTTTCTCGCGGCGGTCTTAAGCTTGAAAAGGCAATTAATGAATTTCACCTTGATTTAAAGGACAAAATTGCAATGGATATCGGTGCTTCCACAGGAGGCTTTACTGATTGTATGCTGCAAAATGGTGCTCAAAAGGTGTATTCCATTGATGTTGGCTACGGACAGCTTGCATGGAAGCTCCGCTCTGACGAAAGAGTTATAAATATGGAAAGAACAAATTTCAGGAATGTCACAGAAAAAGAAATTCCTGATATAATAGATTTCTTTTCAATTGACGTTTCCTTTATTTCCTTAAAACTTCTTTTGCCTGTTGCCAGAAATCTTCTTGGGGACAATGGAGAGGCTGTGTGTCTTATTAAGCCCCAGTTTGAAGCAGGCAGAGAAAATGTGGGCAAAAAAGGTGTGGTGAGAGATCCAAAGGTACACGAAAATGTAGTAACAACCATTTTGGATTTCTGCCTGAACAATGGATATTCTGTACTCAACTTGGATTTTTCCCCTGTTAAAGGTCCCGAGGGTAACATAGAATACCTTGTACATCTGAAAAAGTCTGAAAATCCACAGCTTTTGACTGATGTAAACCCAAAGGAATTGGTAGAATTATCTCACAAAACACTGGGATAAGTGGATAAAAAATTGTAGGTAACTGTTATGAATATATGTCTTAAAGTAAATATACAAAAGAATAATGCGGTGAAATGTGCCAAGAGGATAATAAATCTCCTTTCGGGAGAGGGTGCAACCATACTGATGAAAAGTGATGCAAGACACCACTTTGAATCCTATGGTTACATAAAGTATTATGACCACGATGACGACCTCTTTGCTTCGTCAGACAAAGCTATTACAGTAGGCGGTGACGGAACAATTATTCACAATGCACGTCACGCTGCGGAAAATCATATACCTCTCATTGGCGTAAATGCAGGAAGAGTGGGCTTTGCTGCAGAAATTGAGCCTACAGAAATTCAGTTATTAACAAAACTTTTGTCAAATGATTATTCTGTTGATAAGCGTATGGTGCTCGAAATTGCAGTAGTTAAAAAAGACTCAAAAGCTACCTACTCCTGTATAAATGATGCAGTTGTTTCCCGTGGTCAGCTTTCAAGAATTATAGATATGAATTTACATGTTAACCAAGAAAAGACCACTCATTACAGAGCAGACGGGTTGATTTTTTCCACACCCACCGGCAGTACTGCATATTCACTTTCGGCAGGCGGACCTGTTGTTGAGCCAACAATGAACTGTATTATACTAACACCAATTTGCCCCCATTCACTGGTGGACAGAACAGTGATTTTCAATGGTGATACGGAATTGTCCGTTATGTCGGAAAGCTATTCCGCAAGTGACGAAAGCTACCTTACAATTGACGGACAGATTGTAATTCCTCTTTCCAGCAACGATAAAGTTATAATTAAAAAATCACCTTTAACCTTTGATATGATAAGGCTAAAGAACCGTAACTTCTGCAAAATTGTAGGAGAAAAGCTTAAGGAGCGAGATGACTGATGAAGCCACGCAGACACGAAAAAATTATTGAGTTTATAAATGAATATAACATAAATACCCAAGAGGAGTTGCTTGAAAAACTGACAGAAGCAGGCTTTAGTGTAACACAGGCAACAATTTCAAGGGATATTAAGGATTTAAGAATTTTAAAAACATTAGGTGCAGACGGCAAGTATCGCTACACAACAGGCAGCAGAAATGCAATTGATAATCAAAATGGTTTCGACAGCCTGTTTGCAACCTCTGCAATTTCCGTTGACAGTTCAGAAAATATTGTTGTTGTCAAAACAATGAGTGGTATGGCACAGGCTGTTTGTGCATCTCTAGATAACCTTGAGGTGGAAAATATAGTGGGCACAATTGCAGGTGACGACACAATATTTATTGTTCTCAGAACGAGAGAGGCAGTATCTAAACTGACAAAAGAATTTAAGAAATTATTACAGCTTTGATTTTATAGTTAGAAGTAAATACAAAGAATAAGGAGAAAATAACAAATGCTAAGCACCCTTTATATTGAAAACATTGCAGTAATTGAAAAAACGAATATTGAATTCACAAAGGGACTGAATGTGCTTACAGGTGAAACAGGTGCAGGAAAAAGTATTATTATTGACTCCATCAATGCAGTAACAGGCCACCGCACAAGTAAAGAGATTATCAGAACAGGAAGCGACAAAGCATATGTTTCTGCAACCTTTACAAATATCAATGAGGAAATTGCCAAAAAAGCGGAAGAAATGGGTTTTCCTGCCCAGGACGGCGAACTTATTTTCAGCAGAGAGCTTTCTGTTAGCGGAAAAAATATTTGCAGAATAAATTCAAGACCTGCAACAGTTTCGGCTCTTAAGGAGCTTGCAATCAATCTTATAAATATTCACGGTCAGCATGAAAGTCTTGAACTTATGCAAAGCGACGCCCATATTAACTATATTGACAATTTTGCTGAACTGAATGATAAAATTGAAGACTATAATAATTCTTATAAAGAACTAAAAAAGATCGCTAAATATCTGAAAAATCAAGGCGGAGATGATGAAAAACGCCTTTATGATATAGATTTGCTTACATTTCAGATTAATGAAATAGATAACGCTTCTCTTGTTGTAGGCGAGGACGATGAACTCAACAGCGAGAAAAAGTTACTTCAAAACAGCGAAAAAATCAGAAGTTATCTTGACAAAGCGAAAAATATTCTTTCAGGATACAGCAGTACCTCCAGTGCCTGTGATATGGTGGAGGAAGCTTCATCTAATCTTATAAAGGCTTCTAACTTTTATGAAGAAGCCGAAGATTTAAGTAACAGACTTGCTGATGTTTCCTACACTTTGCAGGACATTTCATCAGAGATTAATGACCTTGCAGATAATCTTGAATATAATCCGTCACGACTGGAAGAAATTGAATTAAGACTTGACGAAATATATAAATTAAAGCGTAAATACGGCTCAACCATTGAAGAAATTTTTGAATATCGTGACAATGCCGAAAAAATACTTAATGATTTACTTAACTTTGACACCAATATGGCAAAGGCAAAGGAGAAGTATAAAAGGCTTTTACAAGAAACTACCCAAAAGGCAGAGCATTTAACAAACTGCAGAAAGCAAGCAGCAAATGAATTCTCTTCTCGTGTTGAGGAAGAAATGAAATATTTAGATATGCCCAATGTAGGTGTTTTTGTTTCTATTGAAGAAATAAACCTGACTCCGAAGGGCAAGGACAAGGTGGAAATTCTCATTTCTGCCAATCCGGGAGAAACTCCAAAACCTGTTTCAAAGATAGCCTCCGGTGGTGAGCTTTCCAGAATGATGCTTGCAATTAAAACCGTTTTGTCAGAAAGTGATATTATAGATACTCTTATTTTTGACGAGGTTGATACGGGAATTTCCGGTAAAGCATCAATGAAGGTGGGTATGAAGTTAAGAGAGGTTGCAAAAAACAGACAAGTGCTTTGTGTTACTCATCAGGTGCAAATTGCCTCACTTGCAGAAAATCACCTTTTAATCAAAAAGAATGTAAAGAACGACAGAACATTTACAGACGTTTCCACCCTTAACAGAGAGGGCAGAATAGATGAACTCGCAAGAATTATGGGCGGTATGGAGATTACGGAAAATACCCGAAATCTTGCAGAGGAAATGCTGAATAACTAGTATATAAAACAGAGGTCACTATGAAAGTATGGTCAGTGAAAAAACCGAATAGAGAACAGGCACTGGCTATTTCAGAGCAACTTGGAATACCTGTTTTTCTTGCTATGCTCCTTACAATCAGGGGGATTACCAAGGAAGAAGAAATAAGGGATTTTCTCACAGACGAAGCAAATTTTTCTGACCCGTACCTTATGAAGGATATGGATAAGGCTGTAAGCAGAATAATTTATTCCGTAGAAAACGGCGAAAAAATCTGTGTATATGGTGACTATGACGCCGACGGCGTAACCAGCACGGCACTTTTGTACAGCTATCTTCGTGACAGTCTGGATGCCGATGTTATCTTTTATATTCCCTCACGAGGAAGTGAGGGCTATGGTATGAACAAAGAAGCTATAGATAAGCTGAAAAGTCTTGGTGTAAATTTGATTATCACAGTGGATAACGGCATTTCCGCAAGAGAAGAAATCGAATATGCCAATTCACTTTCAATAGACACAATAGTTACAGACCACCATATGCCCTCTGGAGAAATTCCCAATGCTGTTGCAGTAATTGATGTAAACAGAGAGGACGACACAAGCCCATATAAATTATTTTCTGGGGTAGGTGTAGCCTTTAAGCTGGTTATGGCTATAGAGGGAGAATACGCCGATGTAGAAGGTCTCCTTGAAAACTTCAGCGACATTGCGGCAATGGGCACAATTGGAGATATTGTTCCTCTTCGTGGTGAAAATCGAACACTTGTAAAGGCGGGTATTCGCCATATTCAGAACAGCGACAGAATCGGCATTAACGCAATGAAAGACGAAGCGGGACTTTTTGACAAAAAAATCACCGCAGGTAATATATCCTTTACTTTGGTCCCTCGGATAAATGCAGGGGGCAGAATGGGACTGTCCGAAAAAAGTGTTAACCTTCTGCTCACAGAGAATGAAGAAGAGGCAATTTCCATTGCAGATGAGCTGGGTGCCGACAATGTTAACAGACAGGGAATAGAAAAAGAAATTCTTAATTCTATTAATGAAAAAATAAGCTTATCACCTGATATAATAAATGACAAAATTCTTGTTATTTCAGGCAATGGTTGGCACCATGGTGTTATTGGCATTGTTGCGTCAAGATTAAAAGAAATTTATGACAAGCCCGTTATTGTAATCGGAATAGATGAAGACGGAGTTGCAAGAGGAAGCGGCAGAAGTATTGAAGGCTTTTCACTGTGTGACGCAGTATTTGCCTGTAGTGATTTACTTACAAACTACGGCGGACACCCAATGGCTGTTGGATTGGGACTTGATCCTGATAACATACCAAAATTCAGAAAAGCCATAAATGACTATTGCAGGAATATCACTATGCCATACAGCTCACTGAATATAGACTGCAAGCTTAATCCTGCCCAGCTAAACCTTGATTTGGTTGACCAGATTAAGCTTTTGGAACCATTTGGAGCGGCAAATCCAACACCTGTATTTGGTCTATACAATATGGTGATTTATGATATAAAGCCGGTAGGTAACGGCAAACACCTTAGAATGACCTTCCGCAGAAACGAAACATACATAACAGCAATGTACTTCGGCATATCGGTGGAAAACTGCTCGTACCGCCGAGGAGATACTGTTGATTTGGCTGTTACATTAGACAGAAATGAATTTAACGGTCAGGAAAATCTCAGTATTGTCATAAAGGATATTAAATATTCCTTCAGTAATAACGAGGAACTGATTGATAGTTTAAGAATATTTGAAAAATTTGCAGTAAGGGATAAGCTTACTCCCGATGAAGCAAAAATTATTCTTCCGGACAGAAATGATTTTGCTTTGATTTATAGATTTTTAAAAGGAAATAACGGATTTAATTACAGTGAATATGCTTTAGTAAAGGCACTGGATTATAAAATAAATATGGGAAAATTAAGGATAATTCTCTATTCGATGAAGGAACTTGGTCTCATCAAATGGGAACAAGGTCTTTACATAAACAGAATAGAGCTTCTCCAAAGCCAAAAGGTAAATCTTGAAGATTCCATATTTATTAAAAAACTAAAGGAGGTGCTGTAAATGATTGAACGTTATGAAAATTATAACAACTATGTTGACCTGATTGAACTTATTAATAACAGTGAAAACGACTATGATTTAGTGAAAATTCAAAAGGCATATAACCTTGCATATAAGGCGCACGGAGATCAAAGACGAGTTTCAGGTGTGCCGTATATCCTTCATCCTACTTCCGTTGCCTGCATTCTTGTAAATATCGGAATGGATACAGAGTGTGTTGTTTCAGCACTTCTTCATGATGTTGTGGAGGATACAGATGTTGAACTTGACTATATCGTTAAAAATTTCGGTCAAACAATAGCCGACCTTATAGACGGAGTAACAAAGCTTTCAAAAATCAAATATTCAAACAGGGAAGAACGTCAGGCAGAAAATCTGCGAAAAATGCTGATTGCTATGAGCAACGACATCAGGGTTATTATCGTTAAACTGGCTGACCGACTTCACAATATGAGAACAATTGATGTTATGAGCCCCCAAAAGCAGCGTGACAAGGCGCTGGAAAATATGGAGGTCTTTGCGCCAATTGCTCACCGCCTTGGTATGAAGGCTATAAAGGAACAGCTGGAGGATATTTCCATAAGGATTCTTGACCCTATAGGTTATGAAGAAATAGAAAATGAGCTTCTCCTTAAAAAAGATGAAAGAGATAAATTTATAGAAAAAATCAAGGAAGAAATCACCGAAAGAACAGGTGATAATGTTAAAAATATTTACGTTGCAGGCAGAGTAAAGTCTATTAATTCAATATACAGAAAAACATTTATGAAGGGCAAAACAATGGATGAAATCTATGATGTCTTTGCCGTAAGAGTAATTGTGGATTCTGTACTTGACTGTTACAATGTATTGGGTGTCATTCACGATATTTTTCAGCCTCTTCCAAATCGCTTCAAGGACTATATCAGCACACCCAAAAAGAATATGTACCAATCCCTTCATACAACGGTTATCGGTAAGGAGGGCGTACCCTTTGAAGTGCAGATAAGAACATGGGATATGCATTACACTGCCGAGTACGGTATTGCTGCCCATTGGAAATATAAGCTTGGACTTTCCAAGGGTAATGACGACAAAGTCCATATTAAGGACAGAATTGACTCCTTAAGAAAGGTTATAGAAAATCAAATTCAGTCCGAAGACGCCACAGATATTATCAAAGGTATCAAAAATGACCTTGACCAGGACGAGGTATTTGTGTTCACCCCAAAGGGCGACCTTATGAATTTGCCAAATGGCTCAACTGTTATTGACCTTGCATACACAATTCATACAGAGGTTGGCAACAGAATGATTGGCGCCAAGGTAAACAGAAAGATTGTTCCAATCGACTACAAACTGCGTAACGGTGAAATTGTAGAGATTATCACACAAAAAGAGGGAACAGGCCCCAAAAGAGATTGGCTGAAAATTGTAAAAACATCAGAAGCAAGAACAAAAATCCGTCAGTGGTTCAAGAGAGAAAGACGAGATGAAAATATTGTTGAGGGTAAAGCCGCTTTGGAGGCAGAACTGAAAAAGTCAGGTATTTACTTTACAGAGAAGGACGCCCGGGAAATTTACCCCAAAATTATGTCCAAAAAGCATTGCAACACAATTGAGGACTTTTATGCTGCAATCGGTTACGGGGGTATTCAGCTCTGGAAGATTATGCCCCGAATCAAGGACGAGTATCAAAAGAGATACGAAAAAAAGGTGGAAGAATTTATCCCTGCAAAGGAACCGCCAAAACGCAGGAAAAATGCTTCATCAGGTGTTGAAATTGAGGGTATGGACGATTGCCTCATTAAATTTTCAAAATGTTGTAATCCTCTTCCCGGTGATGATATTATCGGATTTATCACAAGGGGATACGGCGTTTCTGTCCACAAGAGAAACTGTACCAATTGTCCCAAGAATATTGAAGAAGCAAGCGAGCCTGATCGTTGGGTAAAGGCGAAGTGGATTGGCGAAGTCAAAAATCATTTCCAAAGCACACTGGAAATTATTGCAGCCGACCGCACAGGACTGCTTGCAGATGTAACAATTCAACTTTCTCAAATGCATATTTTTATCCAC
The DNA here is from genome assembly GCA_022508865.1 of Oscillospiraceae bacterium. GTDB lineage: Bacteria > Bacillota > Clostridia > Oscillospirales > Acutalibacteraceae > Ruminococcoides. Next base: position 26,074 of record JAFLUK010000005.1, read on the forward strand.
AGCCTTATGTCAAGGGAGAACAAGGACGGCAATGCTGTTGTTGTGGCTACAATCGACACTAACGGTCTTGACCATCTCAAGGGTATTATGACCCATCTTGGCAACATCAACGGTATTATTTCAGTTACAAGAATATAAATTTATAGGTGAAATATGAGAGCGGTATTACAAAGGGTTTCCTTTGCAGATGTAAAAATAAATAACGAAATTAAAGGTAAATGCAACAAGGGCTTTCTTGTGCTTTTGGGCATAAAGCAGGGCGACAGTGAAAAAGAAGTTGATTTTCTTTCTGCCAAAATTGCAAACCTCAGAGTTTTTTCTGACGAAAATGACAAAATGAATTTATCTCTTCTTAATATTGAGGGAGAAGCTCTTGTGATTTCGAATTTTACCTTATATGCAGACTGCTCCCACGGCAGACGACCAAATTTTCTCAATGCAGAAAAGCCTGACAAGGCTAATTCACTCTATGAATACTTTTGCGAAAAGCTAAAGGCAGAAGGAGTTAAATCTGTAGAAAAGGGCGAATTTGGCGGTGATATGCAGGTCAGTTTGTTAAATGACGGTCCCGTTACCATAATTCTGGATACAGAAGAAATTATGAAATAACAAAGTACTTTTCAATAAGGAGAAAAAATGACAGAAATTAAAACATTTCAAGTGGGCATAATGTCAACAAATTGTTACTTGATTACAGATAAAGATACAAAGGAAATGGCTATTGTTGACCCGGGTGCCTATTCCTCGGTAATAACAGATACAATCAACGCCAGTGCCGGCAACCTAAAAATGATTTTGCTTACACACGGCCACTATGACCACATTGGCGGTGTGTCGGATTTTTTAAGAGATTTTCCCAATGCAAAGGTATATATTGGAGAAAAGGACAAAATCTGCCTTACAAATGATGAATATAATTTAAGTATAAAGATGTTCCAGCGAAGATTTCAGCATTTTTCAGCAGATATACTTTGTGACGGGGAAATATTAAGGCTTGGAAATACAGAAATTAAATTTATGGAAACACCCGGTCACACAGCAGGAAGCGGTTGTTACATTTTTGATGATAAAATTATGTCCGGAGATACTCTTTTTTGCGAATCCTGCGGAAGAACAGATTTCCCCGGTTCATCATCTATAGATATTATAAAGAGTCTTCGTATTTTGTCACAGCTTGAACAAGACTACACTGTGTATCCCGGACACGATTGCAGTACAACACTGTCTCACGAAAAGAAGTATAATCCTTATATGAGAACAAACTATGAAGATATATATTAAAAATCACGTCTTTCATTACGAAATAGAAAATGTCACAAGACTTTTTTTCCCTTTTGAAAAACTGGAAGTTATAAAAAATATTGAAAAAGATATTATTGATTTTGATAATCTGAAAGTTCCATATATTTTTACAGGTGTTGAGGACAGCGTAATCCTTGTTAAAGCTGTGTTTGATGACTTTAAAAAAGAATTAACTACAGATAAGTCCAATAGTATTAAAGAGGACGAAAGGCTTATTTGCTCCCTCTTATTTAAACTCCTTACAGAATATACAGGTATTGAAATGCCCTGGGGTATGATAACAGGTGTTCGTCCTGTTAAATATTTCAGAACTCTGGCTTTTGAAAAGGGTAAAGAATATGCCAAAAACTATTTTAAAAACTCATACTTTGTAACTGATGATAAAATAAAACTTGCAGAAACAACAGAAAAGCATGAAAATGATATTCTTAATTCTTCAAAAGAAAATTCTTTTTCCCTCTATATTTCAATACCCTTTTGTCCGTCAAGGTGCAGCTATTGCAGCTTTGTTTCCCAGTCTATTGAAAGGACACGGCATCTCATAGAGCCGTATCTTGATTGCCTTTGTAAAGAAATTGAATTTACAGGTCAGATAGTAAAGAAATATAACCTGTTTTTGGAAACAGTTTATATCGGCGGCGGCACCCCCACAACTCTCAACCCGAATCAGCTTAAAAAACTTGTGAATACAGTTAATTTCTCGTTTGATATGACTACATGTAGAGAGTTTACTGTGGAAGCAGGCAGACCCGATACAATCACAGAGGAAAAGTTAAGAACTCTAAAGGACAACGGAGTGACAAGAATAAGCATAAATCCCCAAACTCTTAATGACGATGTTTTAAAGGAAATCGGCAGAAAGCACTCCGCTGAAGAAACCATTAAAGCCTTTGAGATTGCCAAGAAGGTTAATTTTACTACAGTAAATTCCGATCTTATTGCAGGACTTCCCACCGATACATTTGAAAGCTTTAAAAACAGTCTTGATACAATAATCCACTACGCTACCGAAAATATTACCATACATACCCTGTCAATCAAACGCAGTGCAAGTCTCACAGAGCAGGGGATAAAAACAAATGCGCAGGATGCTGAAAGAACAGGTAAAATGCTGAAATATGCAGAGGAAAGACTGATGCAAATGAATTATATTCCATACTATCTGTACCGTCAAAGCAGAATGGTAGGGAATTACGAAAATGTTGGCTGGTCAAAAATCGGCAATGAGGGGCTATATAATGTTTTTATAATGGATGAAACTCACACGATTTTAGCTTGTGGCGCAGGTGGTGCAACAAAGCTGAAAAATCCTCGCACAGGTACACTTGAACGTATATTTAACTACAAATTTCCGTATGAATATATAGATGGCTTTTCAGAAATTCTTAAGAGAAAAGAAAAAGTTGATATTTTTTTCAAAGAATTGGAATTATAGGTTGAATATTGCTTTTTGTGGTGATATAATTGTGTCAACATCGAAAGGAGTTAATAAATATGGGTTTATTTGATGATGTTTTAGTAAATGTAAAGTCAGCGGCAAATACTGTTTCCAAGAAGACTAATAATATTGTGGATTATTCAAAGTTAAAATTTACCGCATCAGGTCTTGCTAATGAAATTAAGAAAAAATTTCAAACTCTTGGCGAAGAAATTTATGCTTGCAGCAAGATTGGCAGTGACGACAGCCAGACTATAGAAGTGCTTATTCAGGAAATCGACGACCTTAAGGCACAACTTCAGGCTACCAACGAGCTGATTTCAGCAGCAAAGAATAAGATTGTTTGCCCTGTATGCAAGGCAGAACTTGATAAAGAGAGCCTTTTCTGCAATAAGTGCGGAACAAAAATTGAGGCGGATACAGTAGCCAGGTCCGAAACAAACTTTGATGACGAAGATGTTGTTGTTGAAGACCCCTTTAAAGAGGTTGTCATTATGAGTGACTCTGACGAGGATGCACCTTTAGATTCAGAACCACAGGACTAAATTTCAATATATCTCAACATCTCAAAAATTTTAATTATTATGCAGAGAAATGCTGATTAATCAGTGTTAACTTTAGCTTTTATAAAAAGTAAAGAAGGCGGAATACCCGCCTTCTTTGTCTGTAGGTGATTTGATTTGTTCAAACAAAAAAATAATCAAACAATAAAAAGCCAGACCTTTTTCAAAGGCGCAATGATAATGTCACTTGCAATCGTTATTGTCAAGTTGTGCGGTATGATTTATAAGGTTGCGCTTACAAGGGTGTACGGACTTTTTGGAGAAGAGCTGGCATCTTTTGGTATGGGCCTTTTCAGTAATGCGTACGAAATCTATATACCCCTGTTCACAATAGCAACAGCAGGATTTCCCATTGCAGTATCAAGGCTTGTTTCTGAATGTAATGCACAGAAAAGATATAAGGATATAAAGATGGCGCACAAGGTGTCTATACCATTTTTTGTAATTATGGGCATTATCTGCTCGGTCCTTATGTTTGGCGGCAGTTTTTTCTATATAAAAATAATAAACTCCCCATATGCATTACCGTCAATGCTCTGTCTTACACCAACAATATTCTTTGGTTGCCTTGTGTCTATATATAGAGGATACTTTGAAGGTATGCGGAATATGACCCCAACATCAGTGTCAGAAATTCTTGAGGGTGTCGGCAAACTTGCCATAGGTCTGACCCTTTCATACATAATTATGAAATTGGGTCTTTCTGGCTACGAAAGCACAGGTACAATCTTTGGTTTAACCTTTCCCGATGAAAAAACTGCAATATACACGCTTGTAGGCTATTCTGTTACCGGAGCTGTGCTGGGCATTACTTTGAGTACAGTAGTCAGCTTCCTTTACCTGTTTTTTAAATACAGAAAAACAAAGGGTGGTATTACAGAGCAACAGCTCATTGATTCAGTTGATTCAAGAACAAAGAATGAAACCTTTAAAATTTTGCTTAAGACAGCCATCCCAATCGGTCTTGGCGCCTTGGTAATGAATGTGAGCTCAATTCTTGACGGCGCAATTATCCAAAGAGTACTTTCGGATATGTCGGCAAATCAGGGCTCTGCACTGGCAAATCAGTACCCTATGTTTGCCGATGCAGTAAAGGATGAAACAATTCACACAAAACTTTGGGGCTGTTATGCTTCAGCGCTGACAGTAATGCAGATTGTCACCGCAATCACACAGGCATTTGGCACAACTGCTATGCCAATGGTTACAAACGCCTACACAAAAGGCGATAAAGTACAGTTAAAGACAGGTATGGATAAGGTAATGAAGCTTACCTGCATTGTAACTTTGCCATTGGGAATAGGCTTGTCAGTTATGGCAGAGCCGATTATGCAAATCACATATGGCGGCTCTGTTGCAGTTGTAGGGGCGGAATGTCTGAAAATTATGGGCTACGCAGTTCTTTTTATGGCTGCCAGCACACCTATTTGTTCTATGTTGCAGGGGGTAGGCAAGGTGAATGCTCCTGTTATACTCTACTCAATCGCAATGGTAATTAAAGTTATTATGAATTTTTCCCTTGTTACAAATGTTGATATAAATATTAAAGGTGCTGCAACCGGTACATTGGTAGGCTATCTCTTTGTATGTGTAGTTGCAATGTATCTGCTTATCAAGAAAACCAAAGTAAGGGTGGATTTCCCCAATACTGTAGTAAAACCGCTTGTTGGTGGTATTGCCTGTGGTTTAACAGCATATTTTATTTATTATTTTATAAAGAATTTAATGAATATTTATGTTTCAACCTTTATTTCCATAGGTGCAGGTGCAATCGTATACGTAATTTTGGTACTTCTTCTGGGAACATTTAATGATAATGACCTTGATTTCCTAAAAAAGAATGAAAAAATTCGAAAAATACTTGCAAAATTTAGAATAATGGGGTAAAATATCAGTGTTGTATTTTAGTGTTTTTTGCTAATTGGAGGTTGTGGTTTGAATTTTCAACAAAAGCAAAACTACGG
>JAFLUK010000050.1 GCA_022508865.1 Oscillospiraceae bacterium
GGGTTTTATATAAACAATATTTTTTTGCTTTGTTCCATAATATCCCTCAAAAATTCAGAAATATAAATACAAGCAAATTATATCATACAACCGCAATTATTTCAACAAAAACCCTCTGACAGATTATTACTGCAATTCAACACTTACATTATATTTTGTGAACCAGTGGTCAAGCTCAATTATATATGCCATTATCTGCGGGGCTCTCATAAGCTGACCGTACCACGGTACTGTTATATCATCAGGGTGCTGAATAATATCCTTAATGCCTTCTTTATCCAGCATTTCTGTGAGTACGCTGTCCTTTTTGTTGAGAATATTCATCACCCTGTTGCTGACAATATTCATATATACAGGGTTGTGGGTTTTAGGGTAGGGGCTTTTCTTTCTCCAGCAAATTTCTTCAGGTAGAATATCTTCAAATGCTTTTCTGACAATACCCTTTTCTCTGCCGTCATACGCCTTTATTTCCCACGGCATATTGTAGGCGTATTCCACTATTCTGTAATCACAGAAGGGAACTCTTACCTCAAGGCCGGAGTACATACTCATTCTGTCCTTTCTGTCAAGGAGGCACTGCATAAAGTAGTAGAAATTAAGAACAAACATTTCTCTCATTCTTGCGGATACCTCTGAATCGCTTTTCAGTTTATCGGTTTTTTTACAGGTCTGCTGGTACCTTTCGTAAACATAATCCTCACCCTTTGGCAACAATCCTTTTTTCAGTATTTTTCTCCTTATGCTCTGGTCCTTTGACCAGGGAAAGCACTGCTCAAAAAGGATACTTTTGTTATGATACCATGGGTAGCCCCCAAAAAGCTCATCGGCACATTCTCCCGACAAAGATACAGTGTAGTCCTGCTTTATCTTTTTGCAAAACAGCAGAAGTGAAGAATCAATGTCAGCCATACCCGGCAAATCCCTTGCATCTGTTGCCTCAAGCAGAGCGTCGGCAAGACTTTCGTGGTCGAGAACCACCTCGTGATGTATGCTGTGGGTGTCCTTCACCATCATTTTAATATACTCGTCATCCCGGTTGGGCTGAAAAAGACTTTTTTGAAAATATTTGCCGTTGTCCTCGTATTCTACGGAATATGTGTGTATTCTGCCCTTGTTTTTCTCTCTGGAATACATAGCCGCCACCTTTGAGATTATGGAGCTGTCCAGACCTCCGGACAGGAAAAAGCATAGTGGCATATCAGACACAAGCTGTTTTTTGATTGAGTCTGTAAGAAGAAAACGAGTTTTTTCAATTGTATCATTAAGGCTGTCTGTGTGCTCCTTTGCTTTTAGCTGAAAGTAAAATTCCTTTTCCAGCTTTCCGTTTTTGTAGACAGCCAATTCACCGGGTTTCAGCTCCTCTATATTCTTAAACACTCCGCACCCCGGCGTTCTTGCAGGCCCCATAAAGAAAATTTCATACAGTCCGTTTTCGTCCACAACGGGCTTTACAATCCCCGAGCTCAATATGGATTTAATTTCCGAAGCAAAAATCAATCCGTTCTTGTACTTATGATAAAACAAAGGCTTAACGCCGATTCTGTCCCTGCACAGAAAAAGCTCCCTGCTGTTAATTTCATATATTGCAAAAGCAAAAATACCATTGAGCTTTTTTGCGCATTCTTTGCCCCAGCATATGTAGGACTTCAGCACAACCTCTGTGTCGCTTCTGCCTCGGAATTTAAAGCCTTTTCCTATCAGCTTTGAGCGTATATCATCTGTGTTGTAAAGTTCGCCGTTATATACAATTGTGTACTTTTTGTCCTTGTGAAGCACAGTCATAGGCTGTGTGCCGTTTTCTTTGTCTATAACCACCAGTCGTCTGTGTATCAGGGCAACATCGTTTGTAATGTAAATGCCGTTTTCGTCAGGACCTCTCCTTTCCATTGTTTTCGAGATTTTGTTCAGTACATCTCTGTTTTTCTCAAAGTCAATACTTGTGTCAAACCAACCTGCTATTCCGCACATAGGTTAACCTCCTGTTTCTTAATAGTGATTAAAAAAACTATTGATAGTAGAATTATTGCTCCGCCGCCCCACAGAGTACCTGAAAAAGTGCCGTTGGGGGCAGAAGTAAGACTGCTGAAGGTTTCCCTTGTAACAGGGAAAAGCAGCAGCAGAATATGTAACACAAGGGCAGAAATTCCACCCTGTACTATCCTTGCAAAAACAAACTGAAGTTTATTAATTTTAATTTTTCCTGCAATACCGTAAATCTGAAAATGAACGCAAATTCCCCCAAAGCCTGTAATAAATGCAATTGTTTCAAAGGTCATACCCTTGCCGTATTTAATCAGCCCGCCTGTGATTTCCAAGGCCAATGCCAAGTATCCGTTGTAAAGGGGAATAAGCGCCAGCAGATTGTTAATCACAATAAAAATCACCACAATGCCGCACATGGATAGCGTAGTTTTTACAGCATTCTCTGTTGCAAGAACAACGGCGTCCCCAAGATTTAAACGTGAGTTATTTTCCACAATTTTTTCGGAGACTTTAAATTCTTTTGATGACTCTTTATTTTTTCTGAAAAGACTATTCAGCCTGCTTAACAGCAAAACAGAAATAACACTAACTGCATTAGAAATTAACAACAATATTCCAAATTTCTTTGAAAGAAATATTCCTTCTCCGATAAACGTAACCAAAAACCCCGAGCCTGATCCAACACAGCAGTAGCAAAGCCTTTTTGCCGTATAATATGTGATTTTATTTTCCCTATAAAGCGCCGAAACGGTTTTTGCCCCAACAGGGTATCCTCCAATGAGAGAAAGTATAACAGCACCAATGCCCGCCCGTGGAATATCAAAAATTTTTTCTGCAAAGTATAGGGGCTTTGTAAGTACAGACAAGCTGTCTGTATATACAATAAAAGAACTTAGAAAAAAGAAAGGAAACAGGGAAGGCACCAAAATTCCCGTACAGGCGTTTATCCCCTCGGTAACACTGTCCTTGCAGGTGTCGGTGTATATGAGCAAAATCACAATACCAAACAACGTAACAAGGGCAAAAAAATATTTTAAAAAATTCCTGCCGAAACAAAAATAACTTTTCATGGTTGTTCACCATAAATAATATATACGCAATCTGTCATAAATATAACTTTACTTTCGTAAAAATAGGTGAAAGAGGGTGCAGAATGAAAAAGTCTGTGGATTTACATAAACTCATCCCTGCAACACTGCAATCAAATCTTCCTGTTGCAGAAATTACAGGTAACAGAGAAATTACTATTGAGGGCAGTACAGGTGTGCTGAAATACGAAAGTGATAATATAAAAGTAAACACAAAGGCAATGGTCCTTTCTGTCAGCGGCAGAAATCTCAAGCTGAAATATTTGTCCTCATCATCATTGATAATAGGGGGCACAATTTTATCGCTGGAATTTATTGTATAGGGTGATATTTTGTTACTGAAAATAATCAGAGTTTTCAGAGGCTATGTGGTGTTTTGTGCAAAGGGTAGGTTTACGGAAAGACTTATAAATATTCTCAATACAAAGGGCTTTTTGTACTGGGATATTTTGCCTTCAAAAGATGGCTTTACCGCCGCTATGCCCATTGGAGAATACAAAAGATTAAGGCATTATCTCTTTAGAACAGGAATAAAAACAAGGGTAGTGCAAAGGGTGGGTTTCCCCTTTGCAAGAACGAAATTCAAGTTCAGAGCAGGGCTTTTAATAGGCGGGGTGCTTTTTGTAGTACTGCTTTTTACATTTTCAAAATTTATATGGATAACCACCGTCAGCGGCAACAAGGAAATACCCCTGTCAAAAATAACACAGGTTCTTAATAAAAACGGCATACACAAGGGAGTGTATGCAAAGGGTATAAACATCAAAAAAACAGAGAGAAATATCATTAAGGATTTACCTGACATAAGATGGATTTCCATAAACATTACAGGCTCGAATGCCGAGGTGGAAATAAAGGAAAAGTACAAATCCCCAAAGCTGGTGAACAAAAAACAACCCTGCAATGTAAAGTCGTCAAAAGATGGGGTGATAGTTCAGGCCAATGTAAAGGAGGGGGCAAAATTTGTAAAAAAAGGCTCTGCGGTCATAAAGGGACAACTGCTTATCAGCGGAGTAATGGAGGACGAAACAGGGGGAAGCAGGCTTGTCCATGCAGACGGAGAAATCTTTGGCAGAACAAATTATGAAAAAACCTACAAATTACCAAAGAGCAGAACAATGTCAATACCTACCCACAACACAAAAGAAAGAAACCAAGGCAATATTCTCTGGCTGTCCTTTCCAATGGATTTTACACATATCGGATATGAAAACTACAAATCTATCACCAAAGAGTATTGCCTTACTGTAAATGATGTGGAGTTGCCCCTGTGGGTTACAAGGGAATATATTTCTGAATTAAAAAACAAGAATATTTCTATAAAAAATAATAAAACCGCTTTAAAAGTATATTCAAAATTGTGCGAAGCATTTTTCTTTAAGAATAAACAGATAGAAAGCAACAGTTGCACCTATCGGCAGGACAAAAAATATTATTATCTTGATGTAAAATATACGGTAATTGAGGATTTGGCCAGAAAATCAAAAATTATTGTGAATTAAGTGGGTAAGATAAATAATTTAACTATTTGTAAAAAATATATTTTATGTTATAATAAACGGAAAGAATTGTCCGGAGGTGTATTATGAGAATTTTGTGTATAGGTGATGTGGTAGGAAAGTGCGGGTGTGAATTTCTCCGTTCAAAGCTGCCTTCTCTGAAAAAGGTAAAGGGCGTGGATATGACAATCTGCAACGGAGAAAATTCCAGCGACGGCAACGGCATTACACCCTCCTCTGCCCAGTATTTATTTGACAGCGGGGTAGATGTAATTACCCTTGGCAACCATACCTTCAGAAGAAAAGAAATTTATTCCTATCTTGACCAAAATGAATATATTGTAAGACCTGCTAATTTCCCCCAAGGCACCACACCGGGCAAGGGATATTGCATTTATGATATGGGAAGAATCAGAGTTGCCGTAATCAACATTATGGGTAACACCTATATGGATAATATACTTGACTGCCCCTTTAAGAAAATGGATGAAATTTTAAAGGAAACAGAAGATTGTAAAATTAAAATTGTAGACTTTCATGCAGAAGCAACAGGGGAAAAGCGTGCAATGGGCTTTTATCTTGACGGCAAGGTGTCACTGATTTTCGGCACTCATACCCATGTTCAGACCTCCGACAATGATATTCTGCCGCTGGGTACAGGATATATTACAGATGCAGGTATGACAGGAACAATAAATTCCGTTTTGGGCGTTAAGCCTGAAATTATTATCAGCAAGCTGAAAAACAAGTTGCCCGAACGTTTTGATTTTGCAAACGGCGACTGCAGAATGGACTGTGTACTTTTTGATATTGACGAAAAGACAGGACTTGCAACAAACACAGAAATTTTAAATATCAAATAAAATTTCCAAATTTTACTAAAAATACCTTGAAATTCTTCAAATTATAATTTATAATAATATTTGCAATATTATATTTTGGAGGATAACAATGGAAATTTTAAAGGTATCATCAAAATCGTTACCAAATTCAGTTGCAGGCGCAATTGCAGGAATAATCAGAGAAGAGGGCTGTGTTGAGGTTCAGGCTGTTGGCGCAGGTGCAACAAATCAGGCTGTGAAATCTGTTGCAGTGGCAAGGAATTATTTGGAAGAGGACTGCGAAATTGTTTGTATTCCTTACTTTGCAAATGTGGAGATTGACGGCGAAAGCAGAACAGCCATCCGACTTGTTGTAAAAAACAGTAAATAATTATATATAAAATTTGTATATTATTTTTTGGGGTTTGTCTTGTGCAAGCCCCATTTTTATGTTATACTGTTAAATGTATTATAGTTTATACTGATTATTATGCCTTATTGCGGTTTCAGATTGTTTATTAAAGAATAAATTATCTGTAAATCGGAAAAATAATCAATATAACAACATTCAGGGTTAGGATGTGAAAGCAATGATAAACGGAAAGATGTTCAGAGATGCCGTAATTTCAGGCGCAAATTATATTTGCTCACAAAAGCAGTCTTTGAATGACCTTAATATTTTCCCTGTGCCTGACGGTGATACAGGTACTAATATGTCAATGACAATTACTGCTGCTTCCAAGGAACTGAAAAAAATGCATACCGATGATATTTCAGAGGTTGCATCCAAAACAGCTTCCTTTATGCTCAGAGGCGCAAGGGGTAACTCAGGCGTTATATTATCAATTATTTTCAAAGGCTTTGCAAAGGGTCTTGCAGGAAAGGAAACTGCAACAGGCAAAGATATTGTAAGTGCGCTGGGTATGGGTGTTGAAGCCGCATACGGCGCAGTTACCAAGCCTGCCGAGGGTACAATTCTTACAGTTGTTCGTATGGCTTACGAGGAAGGTGTAAAAGTAATCGGCGAGGGAGAAAAGGACACAGTTGCAATCTGGAACAGCATTGTTGAAGCCGCGGAGGAAGCCCTTGAATTAACTCCAAAGTTTCTCCCTGTTCTTAAAAAGGCAGGTGTGGTTGACGCAGGCGGCAAGGGTCTTCTTGTAATCTTCAGGGGTATGCAGTCTGTATTCTCCGGCGGAGAGATTATTGCAGAATCCGAAGAAATCAATGTGGAGGACGCCACTACAGAAAACTTTGAAAGTGCTGCTGCACAGTTTGACGAAGTTATCAACTTCACATATTGCACAGAGTTTATTGTCGGCAGAGATTCCGAAATAGAAAAAGAGCCTGATGAACTCAAAGAATTTTTGATGACAATCGGCGACTGCGTTGTGGTTGTTGATGATGAAGAAATCATCAAGGTGCATGTTCACACAGATAATCCGGGCACGGCAATTCAGCAAGGTCTTGAATATGGTCAGCTCCTTACCGTTAAGGTCGAAAATATGAGGGAACAGCACAAGGCTGCTGCTGACAAAATCCCTGAAAAGGTTAAGCTTGACCCTGTTGAACCAACAGAGGAAATCGGCTTTATCGCTGTTGCGGCCGGTAATGGTCTTACAGAACTGTTTAAAGATTTGGGTTGTAACCACGTTGTTTCAGGCGGTCAGAGTATGAACCCGTCTACCGACGATATTTATGAAGCTATTATGGCAACTCCGGCAAAGAACGTTGTTGTTCTTCCAAATAACAAGAATATTATTATGGCTGCACAGCAGGCTGTTGATATGGTTGAGGACAGAAAGGTCTATGTTGTAAAGACAAAGACTATTGCACAGGGTATAACTGCTCTTGTAAATTATGACGAGGATTCCTCTGTTAAGGAAAATGTAGATGTAATGAAGGAATGTATTGCAGATGTTGTTACAGGACAGATTACATTTGCAGCCCGTGACAGTGAGTTTGGCGGCAAGAAAATCAAAGAGGGAGAAATCATCGGTCTTAACAACGGCAGACTTTGTGTTTGCGAAAAAACTCCTCAAAAGGCACTTCTTAAGCTGTGTAAGGAAATTATCAAGAAGAACGCTTCCTTTGTAACTCTTATCTACGGCGAAGATGTATCAGAGGAAGAAGCAAATGAGGTTTACGAAATCCTTTCCGAAAAGTACGGCGAAAGTCTTGACATTTCTCTTATCAAGGGTGACCAGCCAATCTACTACTACATTGTGGGTGTAGAGTTCTGATTTTAAATTGTAATATAAAAGGCAGGTTTATCCTGCCTTTTTGTGTTTTGCATATTAGTAGGAAAATATAACTATGGCCAGTTTATATAAAAGAAAAATTGAAGAATTAAAGGGAATCGGCGAAAAAAAGGCTGCTCTTTTCCGTAAGAAAGGCATAGACACCATTGGCGAGCTCATAAGATATTATCCCAGAAATTACGAAGATTGGAGCAACCCTGTGCTTATTACAGAGGCTGAACAGGGAGAAAATGTCTGTATAAAGGCGGTTATAAGCGCTCCATTCAGCGTTAATTATACAAAGGGAAAAGGCTCTTTGTTGGCAAAAACCGTTGCCTACGACAGCAGCGGCGGCGTAACCCTTATATATTTTAATAACAAATATATAAGCCAAATGCTGAAAACAGGGGAAGAATATTTCTTTTACGGAAAAATAGAAAGAACTCTCAATGGTTGTCAAATGATAGCCCCAACATTTTCCAATGTGGCATCGGGAGAATCTATGCACCCGATTTATCCCTTGACGGCAGGGCTTAACAACAGAACACTGTCCACAGCCGTAAGGTATGCCCTTGATTTACTGCCGGAACAGATTAACGATACTTTGCCCCAATATATAAGGGATAAGCATAATTTGCAGGGGCTGAAGTTTTCCCTTGAAAAAATTCATTTTCCGAAGAACAGTGATGAACTTTTTTTTGCCCGCAGACGTCTGGTTTTTGAAGAATTGCTGATACTAATGCTGGGCCTTAGATTTCTGAAAAGCACAAAGGTGCAGGAGAACGGCATAATTCTTAATAAGAATTATAAACAAGATTTTCTTTCCTGCCTTCCCTTTGATTTTACTTCGGCGCAAAGCAGAGTTGTAGACGAATGTATTTTTGATATGATGAACAAAAAATCTCCAATGAACAGACTTGTTCAGGGAGATGTTGGCTCGGGAAAAACCGCAGTGGCGGCGGCTGTCAGCCATACTGTTATCAAAAACGGACATCAGGTTGCATTTATGGTTCCTACAGAAATTCTTGCCCAACAACACTTTAGCAGCCTTAAAAAATTGTTTGAAAATACTAACATTACGGTAGAATTGCTTACAGGCTCAATGACAGCAAAAGGTAAGAGCGAAATCAGAAAACGCCTTGTAAACGGGGAGATTGATTTAATCATCGGCACTCACGCTCTTCTTACAGAGGATACAGAGTTTAAAAACCTTGCCCTTGCCATAACCGACGAACAGCACCGCTTTGGTGTTACACAAAGGGCAACCTTGCTTTCAAAGGGCAATCACCCTCATCTGCTTGTTATGAGTGCAACTCCAATTCCAAGAACGCTGGGATTGATTATTTACGGGGATTTGGACATTTCCGTAATAGATGAGCTTCCTCCCGGCAGAAAGGTTACCGATACTCTCCTTATTGACGGTACAATCAGACAAAGAGCTCTTGGCTTTATAAGGGAGCATATTGACAATGGCAGACAGTGCTACATAGTTTGTCCCCTTGTGGAGGACTCTGAAAACACTCCCGACGGACTTCTTTCGGCAGAGGAATATGCCGCCCGTCTTATGGAGCAGGAGGATTTCAGAGATATTCCAATCGGCGTCCTTCACGGCAAAATGAAGGCGGCTGAAAAAGAAAAGGTTATGACCGCCTTTAAGAATAATGAATTAAAAGTGCTTGTTTCCACAACTGTAATTGAGGTGGGTGTGGATGTTCCCAATGCCAATATTATTATGATAGAAAACGCGGAACGCTTTGGGCTTTCTCAACTTCACCAGCTCCGTGGCAGAGTAGGCAGAGGATTGGAAAAAAGCTACTGTATACTTGTTTCCGACAGCAGGTCCCCCGAAACCGTAAAACGTCTTGAAACTATGAAAAAAACCTCAAACGGCTTTGAAATTGCCGATGCAGACCTTAAATTGCGTGGGCCGGGAGATTTCTTTGGAGAAAAACAGCACGGACTGCCTGAACTGAAAATTGCTGATTTAAGCATTATGGAGGATTTGCAGGAGGTACAAAACTGTGCGGAGGAAATTCTCTCTAATTCTCCAACACTGGAGGGTGATGACTACAAGGGTATCAGAGCAGAAATAAAAAGGTTGTTTTTAAAGGTAGGCAGCGACGGAATGAACTGATAAGTTCCTGAATTCCATAGAAAAACCCGCTGATTAGTAATCATCTAATCAGCGGGTCTACTATTTTATATTTAAAATTCCCTTGGCTTTTCGGTTTTATTAACAGGCAGAAGCTCGTTAAATACACCGTAAAAAC